>JBJOLO010000068.1:0-9133 GCA_046045565.1 Planctomycetota bacterium
TCACCTTGCCGCTCAAATCGGCCCGCATCAGTTCAACGCTATCGCCCACCTTCGCGGTAAAGAAAATCGATCCGCTGTCTTGCGACCAGGTTGGCACATCGCTGCTGCCGTCGTGGTAATCCGGTACGTCCAGAAACTGCATCACGCCGCGATAGCCGCCTCGGTCGGCAATCTTTTTGAGCCCTTTTCCGTCCAAGCCTACGATGTACGGGTGACAATGATAGTGCTCGCCTGATACAAACAGCACCCATCGTCCGTCAGGCGACCAGCGAGGCGCGAAGTTGAACGGATTGCCGGTGTCGATCGTGATCGCATTCGATCCGTCAGCGTCGGCGAGCACCACCTGATAGTTTTTGTGGTAGCAGATGCGCTTGCCATCGGGCGACGCTTGAAAGCCGTACGTGAATCCGGACTGCCCCGTCGAAAGGTCTTGTTTGTTGCGACCATCCAGGTCCATGCGGAACGGCGTCGAGATGCCGTTGATGAGCGGCGTGAAGCCGAGTTTCTTCGGGTTGCCCGGCCAGAAGAACAGCCCCGCGTTGTAATTGCTGACGCGATCGACCGCGGTCACGTTGGTGCGTTTTCCCGATTGCAACTCCAGCAGCAGGGTATCGATCAGCCAACCTTCGCTGTGCCGGAATGTCTTGTGTTCTTCTTCCCAGGCCGCATTCTCGGGACTGTTGTGCGCTTGGATCACAATCGCCAATTCGCCGTCCGGCGACCATCCCGCGAACTGCGTCCACGTGTCGGGCAAGGCGTCAAGATCGGCGGCCAGTTCGCGACGTCCCGAGCCATCGAGTCCGATGACACACGCGCGTCCCGTCGACACGTTCGCATGGCGACCGCCGGGTAGATTCGTGCGATGTTCCGTATAGCCGATCGTCAGACTGCTCAAGTCGTTTGCGCTCCGCGGTGCACTGACCTTATCGCTGGCGAGAATGGGCAGGGGCAGGATGCACGCCATCAGGCCGAGCCATCCGAAGCGAGGTGTTCGCAGATGCAAAATCATGGGGCGGTCTCGAATTGTTGATCGAAGCGATTGATTCAGCGACAATGCGGCCGCAAACCAAGGTGGGCACACCCATGGTGCAGCCCGAAATCGATCGGCCAAGCAGGTTGATCGATCTGCTGGTTGTGACCCGGTGGCGTGATTGTCACTGGAACCAACGCTTCCTGCAATCGGGCGCGGATTCTCGGGATGGGTGTGGAAACGTTGGTACGGGACGACCTTTCAACGACGGAGGCTTGCCATGAGCACGAATTCAAATCGCATGCATCGCGTCCCGAACAAGAAAACCATCGCGAGCGCACCTGCCTTCGATGGCTCGCAGTGCTCACGACGCGATGCGTTGCTGACTGGCGCTGCGGCCTTGGCAACGCTATCCACGTCTGCCGGCTTCGTCGGTTCCGGAACCGAGTCATGGATGGCGAGTCGTGTCGTTGCCGGCGAGCAAGCGTCACGTCCCAAAATCAAGGTCGGACAGATCGGCGTTGGGCATGCGCACGCGAGCAAGCTGTCGGTTTTCCGACAATCGGACGATTATGAAGTGGTCGGCATTGCGGAGCCTGATCGCGAGTTGCGATTGCGCGCCGAGACGCAGGATGCGTACAAGGACCTGCCGTGGATGACGCAAGAGCAGCTGCTGAACGTCGAAGGCTTGCAGTTGGTGCTTGTCGAAACGCGCGTCAAGGACTTGCTGAACTCGACCGAGGCCTGCATTGCGGCGGGAAAGCATGTGCACCTCGATAAGCCGGCCGGCGATTCGCTGCCGCAGTATCGAAAGATTCTAAACGCCGCGGCGCAGAAAAAGCTGCTGGTGCAGATGGGCTACATGTATCGCTACAACCCGGGTGTGGTGTTGCTCCGCAAGTGCTTGAAAGACGGATGGCTCGGCGACATCTTCGAAGTGCACGCGGTAATGAGCAAAGTGGTCGATCCGGCGAGTCGCAAGGAACTCGCCGAGTATCCCGGAGGCGTCATGTTCGAACTCGGTTGCCACATCATCGATCTGGTGGTGGGCGTTCTGGGCGCACCGCAACGCGTAACGCCCTTCGCGAAGCGTTCGGGTGCGCAGGACGATCGATTGATCGACAATATGCTGGCGGTATTCGAATATGCGAGAGCGACGGCTTCGGTGAAATCGAGTGCCCTGGAAGTGGAAGGGTTTGCTCGTCGACATCTCGTCGTGTGTGGCACCGAAGGTACGCTGCAAATTCAGCCGCTCGACGATCCTAAGGTTCGCGTCGCGTTCTCACGCGAGCGAGGCGAGTATCGGCAAGGGTATCAAGACGTGACCTTCCCCAAATACGTGCGCTATGTGGGGGACGCCGCGGATATTGCCCGGATTATTCGCGGTGAGAAGGCCAGCGACTTTTCCTATGAGCATGATTGGGCTGTTCAGCAAACGCTGATGCAAGCCTGCGGCTTGTCTTGAGTCGGTACAAAACCGCACGCCAGGTGCCGTATGCGAGTGCCGATCAAGAAGTGAAAGTGGCGGAGTAAACGTTGCGACGTGAGCGTTGCAGTAGCTGCTATCGGCAACTTCGAATCCGAGCACCCCAGTGGCCGGACACCAGCTCGGAACTTTCTTTCAACTTCGGCATGTGAGTTGCGGCTAACTTCCGCTGGAAGGAGTGCGCTCATGGCTACCATCGGGCAGACTTTGGATTTTGTGCGTTGGTTCGACCAGATCGGCATCGAAGATTTGCCGCTGGTCGGCGGGAAGAATGCATCCCTGGGCGAGATGGTTCGAGAACTCGCGTCGCAGGGAGTTCGCGTGCCGTACGGCTTTGCCACCACGGCGGCGGCGTACCGCTACTTTTTCGAAGTCCGCGGCCTCGATCGAAAAATCGCCGACATCCTGGCCGATCTCGACACTAACGATCTGAAAAACCTGCAAGAGCGCGGTAGTCGCGTGCGGCAGCTGATCCTGCAGACCGAATTGCCCGAGTCATTGTCTGCGGCAATCGTCGACGCCTATGAGCAACTCTGCCGCCAGCGCGGAGAAGCGATCGATGTGGCGGTCCGCAGCAGCGCGACGGCGGAGGATCTACCCGATGCCAGTTTTGCCGGCCAGCAAGAAACCTATCTCAACGTCTGCGGTGCATCCCAATTGCTGGACGCATGCCGTCGTTGCTATGCGTCGCTATTTACGGATCGGGCCATCTCCTATCGCGAGCATCATGGTTTTGATCACCGTAAGATCGCGCTGTCGATCGGCGTGCAGCAAATGGTCCGCTCCGATGCCGGTGCATCCGGCGTGATGTTCTCGATCGATACCGAGTCCGGCTTCACCGATGTGGTGCTGATCAATGCCGCGTATGGACTGGGTGAAAATGTCGTGCAGGGCAGCGTGAATCCCGACGAATATGTGGTCTTCAAGCCCACGCTCGAGCAAGGTTTTCGACCGATTCTGAAAAAGACGTTGGGCAATAAGGAGTTTAAACTCATCTACGACGTGGGCGGCAGCAAGATGACCAAGAACGTGCCGGTTGCCATCGACCAGCGTCGACGATTTGCCCTATCCGATGACGATATTCTCGCGCTGGCACGCTGGGCGTGTGTGATCGAACGGCACTACAGCGAGAAACGCGGGCAGGCATGCCCGATGGATATTGAGTGGGCCAAGGATGGATTGACCGGCGAACTGTTCATCGTCCAGGCGAGGCCGGAGACGGTACAGTCACAACGCAGGTCGACGAAAATCGAACACTTCGAATTGCAGGCCAAGGGCAAGGTGTTGGCGATCGGCCGCGCGATCGGGGAGCGCATCGGGAAGGGACGGGTGCGCGTGATTCGCGACGCGCATCGCTTGCAGGAGTTTCAACCCGGTGAAGTGCTGGTGACCGAAAAAACCGATCCCGACTGGGAACCGATCATGAAAAAAGCGGCGGCGATCGTTACCAATCGCGGCGGACGAACCTGCCACGCTGCGATCGTCTGTCGCGAACTCGGTTTGCCAGGCATCGTGGGCACCAACAACGGAACCGAGGTGCTGCATGACGGTCAGGAAGTAACGGTCTCCTGCGCGGAGGGCGAGAAAGGGGTCGTTTACGAAGGGATCTTGCCGTTTCTGATCCGTGAGATCGACTATCAGAAAGTGACCCACCCTCGCACTCGCGTCATGCTGAACGTGGGCAATCCCGAAGAAGCGTTCGGGTTCTCGATGTTGCCGAATGACGGCGTGGGACTGGCTCGCGAGGAATTCATCATTACGACGTACGTCAAAGTGCATCCGCTCGCGCTGCTGGACTACGACACACTGGATGCCGCTCTGCAGAGACAGATCGGTGAAATCTGTGCGGGATACGACGATAGACCCGAATTCTTTGTTTCGAAACTCGCCGAGGGCGTCGCGATGATTGCGGCGGCGTTCTACCCCAAAGACGTGATCGTGCGGATGAGTGATTTCAAGACCAACGAGTACGCGAATCTAGTCGGCGGCGCAGCGTACGAGCCAAAAGAAGAGAATCCGATGATCGGATTCCGAGGCGCGTCGCGGTACTACGACCCGCGTTACCAACGAGGCTTTGCGCTGGAATGTCGTGCGATGAAAAAAGTGCGAGACGAAATGGGGCTCACCAACGTCAAGTTAATGATCCCCTTCTGCCGCACGGTTGAAGAAGGGCGCAAAGTCCAAGCGGAGATGGCTCGGCACGGATTGGTGCGAGGCGAAAAGGGACTGGAACTCTATGTGATGTGCGAGATCCCCAGTAATGTGGTGCTGGCCGACGAATTCGCGGAGATCTTCGACGGCTTCTCGATCGGCTCCAATGATCTCACGCAATTAGTGCTGGGAGTCGATCGCGATTCGGAAATCGTGGCCCATGTCTTTGACGAGCGGAATCAGGCGGTGAAGCGGATGATCTCGCAAGTAATCGCGGTGGCGCACGAGAAACACCGTAAGATCGGTATTTGCGGACAGGCACCGAGCGACTATCCCGATTTCGCACAATTCCTGGTCCGTGCCGGGATCGACAGCATTTCCGTGACGCCCGACGTGGTGCTCAAGACGCTTCTCACCGTGTTGGAGGCCGAACAGCAATAGGCGGTCGCGACGCCGGACTGCTGGGTGCCTTCGATTCTCCCTTTCTCAACGATGGTGCGGTATCGCTCAGCAGTGCGCAAATCGGTCGCGCCCGGCACCGATGCGGCACGAATGGGCGCCAGAGGTTGTTCGCCGATCGTGATGAGGCAAAAGGTTGCCGTCGCATCAGCTTTGTCGAAAAGAGCTTGGATTTACGGGGGATTGGCTCTTCGGGATGCGCTTGTTTTGGCGGCCCGCGAATGAAGGAAGTTTTTTCGCCGTCGCGGTGTCGTTCGGAATGCGCTTTGCAAAATAGAGTGCTCCCGAAAGAAGAAAGGAGGCGGCATTATGAACGCCACAGAATTGAGAAGGTACGAGGGCAAACTGCGGAGTTTGCGGGAACGTCTGTATCACGAATTGGAACACCTGTCGCATGCGGCGGAGTCGGCCGGCTACGATGTGGGTGAGTACGATTTTGGTGCGGTACAGGCATTCAACAACGAAGTTGCATTAACGGATGCCGAAATGTCGATGCGCGAAGCGGTGCGAGAAGCCTTGCAACGCGTCGAAGACGGCTCGTACGGGCAATGCCGGGGGTGTGGCGAGATGATTTCCAAGGCCCGACTCGACGCACTTCCCCACGCCAGCTTCTGCATCCAGTGCGAGCGGAAGAACGAGGGCTAAGGTGCAACGGCCAGGGGTAATCGTCGGACTGGCCACGGACTCAGTTTACGACGCACTGAGCAGCCGGTCCGACGGATTGACGGAAGGCGAAGTTTGCGAGCGACTGACGATTTTCGGGCCCAATGTGTTGCGATCGCAGTCGCGGTCCCGCCATCTTCGCAGTCTGGCCCGACACGGTGCCAATTTCTTCAGCATTTTGTTGTATGTCTCGGCCGCAGTATGCTTTCTCGCCGAATCACTGGAGCCGGGCCAGTCGATGTCGGTGCTGGGTGTAGCGCTGTTGGGGGTGGCGATCGTCAACGCCTTGTTTGCCTGGGGGCAAGAGGCACGCGCTGAACGCGCGATGCAGGCCTTAAGAAAGTTCCTGCCGCAGTTTGTTCGCGTGCGGCGCGGCGGGCGGGAGTCGCAAGTGCTTGCCGAGTCGCTCGTGCCGGGCGATGTGATTCTTGTGGGGGAAGGTGATCGCATTCCGGCCGATGCGCGGCTCGTGGCGACCACCGACCTGCTGGTGAACAACGCACCGCTAACTGGCGAGTCGCGTTCCCAGGCGTTGCACCCTCATGCGGATCGCGGCTCGGCGCTCGAATCGCGCAACGTGATTCTGGCGGGGTGCTCGGTGCTGCGTGGCCAGGGCGAAGCGATGGTCTTCGCGACGGGCGATCGAACGGAATTCGGCGCCATCGCCGCGATGTCACGCGATATTCGCCGACCCCTGTCTCCCCTGCAACGCGAAACGCGCCGCATGGTCCGGGTACTGACCATGATTGCCGCCAGCATGGGACTGCTGTTCTTCGTATACAGTCTGATTGCCGGTCGACCGTTGTGGGTCAGCGTCGTGTTCATGATGGGCATTATTGTCGCCAACGTGCCCGAAGGACTGCTTCCCACGCTCACGCTTGCTCTGTCGATCGCAGGTGTGCGGATGGCGAAGAAGCAGGTGCTGGTGAAATGCCTCGAAGCCGTTGAGACACTCGGAGCGGTCCATGTCATCTGCACCGACAAGACGGGCACACTCACCAGGAATCAATTGCGAATCGACGCATTGATCGATCCGGAGTGTGGCGAGCCGATGATCGATCCTGGCGGGCTGCGAGCGATCCTGACGGCCTCGCTGATCGCTTCCGATGTGCGATGCAAGACCGGCGTGGTCGCGGAGTCGCTGTCGCTCGATGCATCGCATCGTGGCGTCGAATTGTGGTCGACTTACACCGGCGATCCGCTCGATGTGGCGGTGGTGGATCGTTTCGCGGAGCAATTCGGCATGGCCGGCGAGATCCTGGCGAAGACGCGTCGGCATTTTCCGTTCGATTTGGAAAAACGCCGCCAAGCCGGGGTCTATGTGGACGGCGAGCGAGTGCTGTTTGCCGTGAAGGGCGCCTGGGAATCATTGCGACCGCTCATTCGCACGATCGACGCCGCTGGCGGTCGCACGTCGGCCGATTCAACCGCGTTAGAAAATTGTGACGGAATCGTGCATCGCATTGCCTCGCTTGGCCAACGCGTGATTGCCGTGGCTGAGTGCGAGTTGCCAGCGTTGCCTGGTCGGAACACACGCGAGGAGTCGCTCGAACAACGCTTGACGTTACGCGGCTTTTTGGCACTCAGCGACCCGCTGCGCGACGATGTGCCGGCGGCAGTTAAAGCGTGTCGTGAGGCCGGGATCGATGTGATCCTGATCACAGGTGACCATCCTGATACGGCAGAGGCGGTTGCCCGGCAGGCGGGAATCCTCGACGCGGCTGATCCGCGCCAGGTCCTGGTGGGGCGTGATCTGCAACGGTTAGGCCAGGACGAATTGATGCTGCGACTGAACGCCGGCCTTCGCGTCTTCGCGCGGACGACGCCCGAACAAAAAATGAAAATCGTGGACGCACTCAGCCGGCTCGGACGCGTTGTCGCCATGACCGGCGATGGAGTCAATGATGCTCCCGCGCTCAAAGCCGCCGACGTCGGAATCGCAATGGGACGCAGCGGCTCCGACGTGGCCCGAGAGTCGGCCGACATTGTGCTGCTCGATGATAACTTTGCGTCGATCGTCGCCGGTATCGAAGAAGGCCGAGCCGTCTACGACAATATCAAGAAGTTCACGACGTACGTGCTGGCGAGCAATGTGCCCGAGATGTTTCCGTTTCTCGCCTACGTCACGATGCCCGTGCCGTTGGGGCTCACCATGATCCAAATTCTTTCGATCGATCTTGGCACCGATCTGATCCCCGCCATCGGACTTGGTCAAGAGCCGCCCGAACCGGCCGTGATGAAAGTGCCGCCGCGTGCTCGCGATGCGCATTTGCTCTCCTGGCCTGTGTTGTTGCGAGCCTACTTGTTCCTTGGTGCGATTGAGGCGGCCTATTCGCTGCTGCTGTTCTTTCTCGTGTTGCGCGAAGGAGGTTGGGTGTGGGGGCAGGAGTTGGCTGCGGACGATCGGTTGTATCGTTCGGCCACCGCCGTGACGCTGATTGCGGTGGTGTGGATGCAAATCGGAAATCTGTTCGCCTGCCGCAGCGAACATACGTTGCGATTGAATCGCGACTTCTTTCGCAATCGTCTGGCCGTATTGGGTGTCGTGCTCGAAGTGCTGTTCGCCTGGGCCGTAGTCCGGTTTACGCCGCTGCAAATGGTCTTGGAGACTGCACCGGTGGCCGGGCATTGGTTCCTGCTTGCCAGTCTCGGTGTGGTGATTCTTCCCGCTGCAGAATGGTTGCGGCGACGATTTGTCATGGAGGCAGCCCAACCCGGTATTGCGCGGTCGGCAAAGTCCCGAACCACGACCTCGGTGACCGGTACAGCTTGACCGCCATCCGGTGATTCCCTGGCGGAGCGGGCCATGGATTCAGAGCCGGTGCGTCGATTCGCGGTTCCGTTCGTAGCGGTTGTGTCAGCGCTGACGCGTAGGATTCTTGTTGATGAAAATCGACACCTGCATCCGATGAGCTACATTTTCAACGAGCGTTCATCTCGTGGAGTGCCGCACCGGCACGTGATGTTCGTCATGGATCGACGCACGATGGAAGTCAGCACGGGAGCGAACGCCGCGATGGGAGTGTCGAATCGTGTTGGGGAATCATACCAACAAGGCAGCCATGACCGGAGGATTCCAGCGGAGGATCGTCCAGTTGCTGCCGGTATGCCTCGGCATTCTCTTCATCGGCCTGGCTTGGGCCCTGTGTTCGGTTGAGCAGGCTGCGTCATGGCGCGGGAATGGATTTGAATCCGGGGGCACAGCCTACGCGACGGATAGCACCTTCACTGCTTCGCATCCGCCAGTCGTCGCCAGTACGCAATGGATTGTTGCCGGGTGCGTGACAATCGTTATCGTTGCCATTGCGGCCTGTGTTTGCGTGTCCTTATTTGCATTGCGTGCGGTGAATGAACTGCGGAATGCAGTTCAGCATGGAGGGAGCGCGGGCCATGCGGAACCGGGA
>JBJOLO010000080.1:0-2793 GCA_046045565.1 Planctomycetota bacterium
AGCAGTCGCTCCAAATCAGGAATGGCTTCGCGTGCTTCCGGCCCGATCGCCGACAGCGTTCGGATCATGAGCTGGCGCAATTCCTTCTCCGACGTTTCGCGAAGGCGCTTGCTCAGATAAGGCACGATCGCCGGGCCGATCTTGATCAGGGCCTGAGAGGCAATCGTCGATACCGTGGGCACATGATGGAAGAGCATGGGAGTCCCCCGCGTCGGTTCAGAGCGACGCGGGTCTGCCAACGCGTCAAGAATGGCCTCGATGGCGCTTTCAGATGGCGGGCGAATGGAACTCAAAGCAGTAATCGCCTCCGCACTCGCGACCGGATCCTTGCCGCCAACTAATGCGATCCATTCCGTAGGATCACGCTCCGGGACCTTCGCGTTTTCTTCGACCATCCCGATGGTGAAGCACAAGTGTAGCGCGACGAGCATCGACATTGGCATGTCCACGGGTGGAAGACCGTTGAGGAGGGGGCGAGCAGTCAAGCCTCCCGCCACGTTCAAGCATCCTAGTCTTTACGCCGGCGGGATACCATTTTTCTGACAAAGATTGTTCGCGGCAAAGGTAGGTCGCGATCGCGCGAGTCCGCCTTACTTGTCCGCCAATATCACTTGGCTCGACCATTGCCCGGAATCTTGCAGATCAACAAGCCGCAACGCGGGCGGCAGGTCGATGATTTCCAGTTTCTCTGTGCGCGGCCGGAATTGCGGTCCGACCGCGGGCGTTGTTAACACCGTGGCATGACCGAGCGAACCGACATAGGCCTGATGGATGTGGCCGCAAAGAATCAGTCGCACGTGGCCGTGTGCACGGACGATTTCGGCGAAGTCGTCGCGATCCTCGAGTCCGATGGCGTCGAGCCATGGGCTCTGCACGAGCAATGGCGGGTGATGCATGACGATCACCGTCCATAATTCGCGAGTCGCCGTCAGATGCGTGGAGAGCCAGTCGAGTTGTTCCCGGTCTAGCCGACCGCTCGTGCTGCCGGGGAGATGCGTATCCAGGCCGATCACTTGCCAACGCTCAAACTGCTCAGCGAAGTTAAAACGATCCTGAACCCGCCGGCAGCCGTTTGGAAACGTGGCCAGGATCGACTCGCGATGGTCATGATTGCCGGGGATGATTCGCAGACGCGACTCCCACGGATCAAGTACTTTTCGAGCAGCCTGATAGGTGGTCAGTAATTCGTCATGTGCCGTATCGCCGGTTACCAGCAGCAGATCGGGAGCCGGTGCAACGTTGGGCAGTTCGGCGACCAACTGTTGAAATCGCGACCACGTCGCGATCCCGCGCAACAGCGTCGCGGGATCGGTGAACAGGTGACAGTCGCTGATTTGCAAAAGCCGGACGTTCATCGACGAGGTTCCCATTGTCGGCTCGCGTGCCGACCCTTACTCCGCCTTCACCGGCAAGCTCTGCGAATGACTATTGAACTCGGGTGCGTACATGCACTGAATTTGCGCCATTCCCGTCTGATATTCCCCGCGATGGACGACGCGTGTTGAGTATTCGAATACGTAGACGCCCTTCGGCAGGTAATCAATGAAGAAATGGCTGGCGGTGTCCCGCGTCATTTCGTAATACGCCAAGCCGTCCTGGAAACGATATTGCGACAGCACATTGGTTGGTTCCGTGCCGCTGCCGCGATGGTCTTTCAGGTGGACGAATTCCATGTCGCGATCGGTGCGAAGTTCAATGCGCACGACGAGTTCATCGCCGACTTTCACTGGACCGTCTACGGCACGCAGTTGTGATCCCGCCTTCGTCGCCTCCTTCACGAACAAGCGTTTTTGCAGCTTGAGCGGCGTGTCCTCGTGCGGCGTGATCTTGCTGATGTCCTCCAGGTATTGCCAATGGATGCTTCCCCATGCGACGCCCTCGTCGGACTTCTTCAGCGTGATCTTGCTGAACTCCGGCTTCACCTCGGTTCGCAGGAATTTCTGCTCAAAGAAACCGGTTCCGGCCTCAATCTTCTCGGGCTCAATCTTGGTGGTGCCGACAGTGACGTCGACCAACGCATCGGATGCCAGTACATTGCTGCCGCGCAGCAGCAGCGCGTAAATCGCATCGGCAGTCGACTTGGTGGTTTGCCAGTTCTGCGTTTGCTTTTGCTTGAGCAGCCAGACCTTGCAGTCCTCAACCGCTGCAGCATCGTTCATGACTTCGTCGAGCGCCTCGATCATCAACGCTTGGGTTTCGATCGGAGCCCGGTACCACCACCAGGACAACTCCGTATCGCGCCAGAACATGCCCATCTCTTCGTTCGATACGCTGCGCTCCTTCAGCGACCGGACGATACCCATCGCCGACTCCTTGTCGCCGAAACGCTTCAGCGCCAGGGCGAGATGTCCCTGCGATTGGCGATGGCCCAAGTCGAGCCAATGTTTCCTGGCTTGCTGCAGGAAGTAGTCGACCGCCTCGCGGTGTTCGGGAGCAATCGGTTTATCTTCCAGGAAGAAGCTGCGACCGTACAAGTACAGGGCGATGGTCGATCCAAGGTGACTCTTGTCGCGATCCTTTGCGCCGATGTCGGTGTAGATCTTGTGAATCCAGGCATCGAGTCGATCGAGTGATCGGATGGCGGGGCTCATGTCCAGTTGCACGCCCAGGTGTCGCATGCGGCCGAACCCGGTGGTGATGTAGAGCGTGATGTAGTCGTTGCCCGGTCCGCCCGGGAACCACGGCCACGCGCCGTCCGGATTTTGCATTTCAGCCAGCTTGCTCAGTGTGCGCTGCGTTTCGTTGTTCAATCGATTGTCGTCAAACAGGATGCCGACGTTGCGTCGAGACTCG
>JBJOLO010000087.1:0-13744 GCA_046045565.1 Planctomycetota bacterium
TCGCCGCTCGCTCCGCCCAGCATGACGGCAAGTTTTTCCGTCGACTATCCCGAGTCTTGATGACCTCACGAATCAACGATTTCAGATGGATCAACTCCCGGGCGCGCTTGAGCGTATCGCATGGTCGAAATCGCACACCTGGTCCCGGTGAACTACCAATCTGCCTGCGACGCGTCAACCAACTTCCCGGCCTGCAGATCGCCGGCAGTCCCCCAGGCAATCAACTCGTCGCCCACCCAATCCTCCTCGACGACGCCCTGATCACTACGCCGAACCTTTCGCACGTACGCGGTCGTTCCGTCGTCCAATTGCACGGCAACCGGCACCTCAACAAGTTTCCCCTCGACAATCACGTAGACATAGGTCTTGCCGCTCCGTCGCACGATGCTGCTCGACGGAATCATCGGAACGTTGGCAAACTCTTTCATCGTCAATTGCATCTCGTACAGCATCCCCGGAACCAACTCGGCAGCCTGTTGATTGGTTAGGTTGAGAGGAAACTCCGGCGGCTTGCGACTCTTGAACGATGCAAATTCTTTCGGCTTCTCCTCGGCAATCAACTCGTCGTAGTCTTGTCGAATCTCATTAAACAAGTCGACCTCCACCTTCAGTGTCCGATCGCTGCTGCGCACCATGGGACTGATTCGGCTTAAGCGCGCTTCGATCGGCGGCTGATTGACCGCAGTGGGATTTCGAATGGCCACCTGCACATTGGGCGTGACGAAGGGCACAAAGGTATCAGGAACGTTCATCGAAATGGTCACGATATCGGTTCTCGCGATGGTCAACAGGGGTGACGCATTGGGAACAATGGCCGCACTGGGCACGAACGTCCCAGGATCAACCGATCGCGACGAGATCACTCCATCGAACGGCGAAGCAATTCGATAGCTCGCATTCGTTCCGGATTCGCGGATCTCGATTACGACCTCGCCCTCGCTGACATCGTCCCCCATGTCCTTCTCGAGCATCGAAACGGTACCGGCGCGGTCCGCAAACAGTTGTACTGTGTAATAGGCCCTTACTTCGGCGGGTTGCGTCACCGACACTTGCGTCTTCGCATCGCGACGCGGCTTGACGGCTCTCATCCGCATCGCAGTCGTCGGTGCACTGCTCGACGGCTCGCGGCTCGCAGCGACCGACTCCTTTCTCTGCGACATCAGTTGCTCGAGTCCCGGGATCCAACCGGCCCACCACGCAGCAACGACACCTGCAACCACCAGCAGATTCACGAAAATCGGAATGAGTCTCGACCGAACCATGATCTTGGGTTCCTGACTGCGCGTTATTCGGAGTCTTCCAACGCATCCATCGCGGGAAGATTCTTGACAAAAAGGGTGTACAGCACGGGGATGAGAAACAAGGTCAAAAAGGTTGAACTGCATAGTCCGCCAACCACGGCGCGAGCCAGCGGAACATTCGCCTCGTTACCCCGCTCACCGCCAAACGCAATCGGGCTCAACGCCAGCAGGGTCGCCAGGAATGTCATCAAGATCGGCTTGAAACGCGTCGTCGCCGCCGTGCAAATCGCCTCGGCCATCCCCATGCCTTCCAGCCGCTGACGGTTCGCAAAATCGACCAGCAGCACGCCGTTATTCACCGCAATCCCGACCAAAAAGATCACCCCCATCAGCGACTGAACATTAAAGGTGGTCTTCGACAAATAAAGCATCCACAACACACCGATGAATCCCAGCGGCACGGTCACCATGATCACCAGCGGTCCGGACCAAGAGCGAAACAGACTCACCTGCAACAGGTACACCAGTATGGCAGATAACCCCAACCCCACCACGAGATTCGAAAACGACTCGTTCATCCGTTCAAATTCCCCCCGCAATTCCACTTTCATCCCCTCGGGAATTTTTACTGCGGTGAGTTTGTCCTGAATCATCTGCGACAACGAGCCGATGTCGACGTTGTCGGTGTTCACCAGCACGTTTGTCACCCGTTTCAGTCCGGAGTGATGAATCTCCACTGCATCCAACTTTCGCTCGACACTTACCAGCGACCCGAGATTCACGGCTTGCGGCTGAACCGAACCGGAAACCGGAATGTTCAACACGTCCTCCAGACGACGATCAACGTCCTCAGGGTACTGCACTCCGACAAAGTATTGATTTCCCGATTGCGAATCGATCCAAAAGTTGCGTTGCACGGAAATACTGGAATTCAACGCGACAACTACCTGCATGATGACGTCCTGAGCCGACAGGCCGAGCAGCGATGCCTTTTGTCGATCGACATTCAGCACTAGGTACGGTGCGTCGTCGCGTTGCTGGACGCGAACGTCTACCGCACCGGGGATGTCTTGGAGCGCATTGCGAATTTGTCGAGCGACCTCCATGGTCGCCGCCGGCTTTCCGCCCGATATCTGAATATCGATCGGCGACGAGGCACCGTAATTCAGCGCCGTCGACACCATGCCACCCGTGTCCCAGTCGATCTGCAAATCGGCATAGGTCGGATCGTGTTGCAACTTGGTTCTTAGCAGCGCGGCGTACTCTTGCGAGCTCTTCGAACGATGCTGATTCAACTGGATTCGAATCAGGGCATCCTGCTGGCCGGCGTTCGGCGTATAGGCTGCCGACCAGTCGGGATTCAAGCCCATTTCCGAGACAATCATCAGGCGATCCTCGGCGGGAATGTTTTCTTTCAGGAACGCTTCCACCGCCTTGACCCGCTGCTCGGTCGCATCCAGGCGATAGGGCGACGGAGCCCGCAAACGTAACGAGATCTGACCCGAGTCCACTTGCGGGAAGAACTCCTTGCCAATTCGCGGTATCAACGTCAGCGAGACGGCGAACAGCAACGTGATGATAAAAATCACGCTTTTCGGATGCCGCAGACTTACGTTCAGCATACCGGCATAAACTTTGGTGAGCGTGTCCAGCACAAAATGAACCGGAGTCAACAACCGCTGCAGCAGCGTGTGCCCTTCTTTTTCCGGGAGGAATTTCGCGCACGCCATCGGAACAAACGTTCGCGAAAGCAGAAACGACGTCAGCATCGCAAACCCCACGGCGACGGTCAGCGGCTGGAACAGGAATCCCGCGATGCCGGGCATAAATGCTAATGGAGCAAGCACGATCACCGTCGTGCACGTGGCGACCAGCACCGGCACCAGCACTTCCTGACAGCCATCTAAGGCGGCGCGCACTCGAGATTTACCGAGGTGAAAATTCCGATGATTGTTCTCTAACTCCACAATCGCATCATCAACCAGTGGACCGATTGCCAGCGCCAGTCCGGCCAGCGTCATCGCGTTGATCGTGTTGCCAGTGACGTACAAGCCGATGACCGCACCCAGCAACGACAGCGGAATCGAGATGGTGGCAATGAGCGTCATCCGCCAATCGCCAAGGAAGACCAGGATCATGATCGCAACCAAGCCTACCCCGACGACGCCCTCCTGCAGCAGCGCACCAAGCGCGGCGCGAACGGTTTGCGTCTGATCCATCACCAGATCGAGCTGCGTTCCTTCCGGCAATCGCGACTCCATCGACGGGATCTGCTTCTCGACGCCGTCGACAACACGCAAACTGCTTGCCCCTCGCTGTCGATAAATCGGCACGAACACTTCATTCTCGTCATTGATCCGCACACGCGACGTTTGGATCATCGAAGCGTCCTGCGCGTGACCGATGTCGCGCAGATAAATCTGCCGCCCCGGCCCGAAGGAAAGCGGAAAATCATTCAACTCGTCGACATTCTCCACCATCGCGTTACTGTCAAGCAGCAGTTGTTCATTGCCGAAGTAGGCAGTGCCCGGACTTACCATCAGGTTCCCGACCTTTAACGCACTCACCACATCCAGCGGTACGATCGACCGCGACTCCATCTTCACGGGATCGAGATAGATCATGACACTGCGATCCAGTCCTCCAACCACGACCGGTGCAATACATCCCGGTACTGCGCCCAACATATTGCGGACTTCGACACGCGCGATATCCTTTTGCCGCGCGTCGTCCATGTTGCGATTCTCGACGGTCAGCACTCCGACGGGCAGCGTTCCCGTCGCGTCAAACGGCAGCGCAACCGGTGGCAAGGTGTTCGGCGGCAGATTGGGTAGCGCCCCGAGCGCCAACGAATTTGTGAGCGTTAACGCTTCGTTGGGATCGATGTCTTCCCGAAAATAAACCTTGACGACGCTCACGCCCGGCACCGATTTCGACTCCACGGCTCGAGCACCCGGAGCCTGATTCACCCACCGCTCAATGCGATTGGTAATCGTTTTTTCAATCGAAGCCGCCGGCATGCCCGGAAAATAGGTAAGCACCTGCACCGCAGGGGCTTTGAAGACGGGCAAAATATCGACAGGAATCCGGGTCAGACAGAGGCCGCCCAGAATCAACAGCATGAACAGCAACGAAGCGACCAAATACGGATTCCGAATCGATGCGCGGATTAACCACATGGCTTTTCCCTGTTCAACACCCAACGCCGCCGCAGTCGCCACCGCAGAGCACCGTTCGACAATTTGAAGCCCCGTTCACGAAGAGCGTCAAGCTTTCGGATCGAATTCGGACTGTACCCGCAGGCGATCTGTGAGAGCAGAAAAGGCGGTATTGTAACCGGTTATCCGCCAGAGGCATCAGGGATATCCGACTGCCGGCACGTAATTTAGACTGGGGCGCCGAAAGAAATGGCAGATGCAACCCGCGAATAACACGAGGCTATTCGCATCCGATGCGGGTATGTAGCCTCAGGAACCGTCATGATCGACCCCTTCCCCGAAGCATGGCAGTTGCTCGCATTCTTTCACTGCGAGCCCACCTTACTCGACCCCGATGTCCCCTGGGCCTACAACCAGATCACCTTCGACCACACGTTCGGCGACGATCGAGTGCAATGTGTTATCGAACCGGGCTACGAGCGCCTCGACTTGTCTTGGTGGCAACATCAATCGCCTCGACTGACTCTGCGTCTGTGCGATGTCACGGGGCTGACCGTAGTCAACGCCCCGGATTTTGACTGTCTGGTCGCAACGTTTCGAGATCCACAACTGATGCCGCTGCGATTTCAATTGCGACCATGCATCCGCGTCGAGTGGGGCACGTCGATGGAGCGATGAAATTCCCGCATCAGGCCGGTGTCGTTGGCTCTCCGTGAATCCTTCATGCTCTTTGTGTTTTCACATGGACTATTGGTTTGGATGGCGATGGTGCGTCGGCGCCGATCGAGTTGCCGGATTCGAGTTGCCGGATTCGACGTGATCGCTCATCGCGATCGTCTTGACACACCCGACGAGAATTCGTCCTCGCTTCGCGCTCTTCGTGACCTTCGTGGTTCAAACGGAATGTCCCGGTTGCGTTCGAAACATTCCATCGATCGTCACGCGTTTCCTTTTGCCTGTTCACCCTTGCGTTTACCACGTTTACCGGGCGCCTCCTCGGGGCGTTTGCCGCGAGGCCGGTCGGCTTTGGGATCAAAGTCCGGATTGTCTCCGCGAGGCAAAGCCGCCTGCGTTTCTTGCTGCCACTTTTTCAGTGTCTGGTAGAGCGCCTCGGCTTTCTTGGGCATCGTCGCGGCAAGATTGTGCTCTTCGTTCGGGTCATCGCGCAGGTTGTACAACTCGCGTCGACCTCCGTTTTCGAAGAACTCAATGAGCTTAAAATCGCCTTCGCGAATGGCACTTGAAGGAGTCGCCTTACCGACATAGCAGGGAAAGTGCCAGAACAGTCGATCGCGAGTCCATTCCGTTTCGCCACGCAAGATCGGCATCAAACTGGTTCCGTCCAGCGTCTGACCATCGGGACATTGGATCCCTGCCATCTCCAGCAAGGTGGGATACCAATCCACGCTGCTGACCGGAACGTCGCAGCGACTACCCGGCTTCTTGAGTCCCGGCCATGTGACAACTAACGGGACGCGTATGCCACCCTCATAGAGCTGTCCCTTGCTGCCGTTCAGCGGCGCCGTGAATTGCTGCGTGCCACCATTGTCACTAGTAAAAACAATGATGGTATTTTCTGTCAGATTCCATTTCGCCAAGGCATCCACGATGCGTCCCACATTGTGATCGACGGCCTCTACCGTCGCGGCGTAAGCCGGGTCGTTGCGTCGATCGTTTCCTTGCGCCGCTTTTTGTTCGTACTTCTTGAGCAGATCAGGCTTCGGATTGAACGGCGCATGGACGGCGTGATCGGCGAGATAAACAAAGAACGGTCGGTCCTTGCTGCGTTCGATGAACTTCAGTGCCGCGTCGGTTAAGCGATCACTAAGGTACTCTCCACCGTCCGTGAAATACGCGTCCTTGGCAAAGCCAAGATTCTCGGGAAAGACAACTTGCTCAAATCCTTGCCCGCTTGGCGTCACCGGCCCCGTTCGTCCTCGCCCGAGATTCCACATCCCGAAGAAGCCGGTAGCGTATCCCCCCGCGCGTAGCGATTCGGCCAGCGTGATCACTTTCGGGTCGAGTTCGGATTTGCTTTCGGCAGCGAGCAACCTGTGCCAAGGGGAGCCTGGCGGCTGACGCGGATCCACGACCGTATAGATTCCGTGACGAGGCGTATACTGGCCCGACATCAGACAGGCTCTGGTTGGAGCACAATTCGGGGCGCTGGCATACGACTGAGTGAAAATCAGCCCCTGTTTGGCAAGCCGATCAAGATGGGGCGTTTCGACGAACGCGTTGCCCATGAACCCAACATCACGCCAGCCCATATCGTCCATCAGAATAAAAACAATATTCGCCGGCTTGGCCGATTCCGCAGCGCATATCGCTTGGCTCGAGGCAACCAAACAGACAAGCAAGCCTCCCAGCCGCGCGATCGACCAAGCATTCTGATTCCTGTTTCCTGCCACGTTCACTTTTCCTTTCGATCGTATTGCACGTCGAGTGTACCCTCGGCCAACACGCTTCCTTGAATGGCCTCCAACAACTGCGACCGCGTGACTTTTGTCGGCGGAAGATCAAGCGTTTTCGACAACGCGAACACAGTGATGTGGTAGGTCTTGAGGCCGGGGCCCTTCGAGCAAACCGGCTCAAACTCGGCACGGCGACGATCGTTCGTTCCCACCGTCCCATCCGGTTTTGCATTCTGCGCGAAACCGGTCGATGTCGCGGGAATGTTATATACCACCCAATACGACTTCTCCTGATCAGGGGCGGTATGCCACAAACTGATCGCGAACGACTTGGTTCCCGGAGGCGCATCCTGCCATGCCACAGCCGGCGACTGACGCTTTCCATCGCACGTACAGTCGACCGACAACATCCCCTTCGCATCGACGGAAGAGCTTTTCACCGAAAGCACCGGTCGTTGCTCGACTTGCTTGGCAGCGGGCTCTGCCTTGCGACCAGCATCTTTCTTGCGACCCGACTCTTCCTTTCGAGGCGGCCCCTTTGGTTCACCTCGACCACGTCGTCGCGGAGTGTATGTCTCTGTGATCCTCTTTCCAGCAGGATCGACAAATTCAAAATCGGCGTTGCCGGAATCCCCAAGTGTATAGCTGACGGTTCCCCGCTTACCGCGCACTTCATACGTCAGTCGATAACTTCCCGCCTTCAACTCCTCGAAGTTGACGATCTTGGCATCGCGAAGTGGCGGCAACGCGGGACGCAGCGGCTCCGCCCGCGGTTGCGGATCGACCTGCCCTTCTTTCTCGACCACCTCGCCACGAAATCCGCCATTCAAATACGGGTACGCCTTCGTCGCGTGATAGTGATAACGTCCTTGCCCATCCTTGTGGCCGTTCAGTGCGTCGAGCGGTCCGAAATCTTTTGCCTGTGGATCCTGATAACCGTAGATCGGATATCCGTCGAGCGCGTAGGCGATCGGATTGCCTTTGCCGACCGTCTTCTCAAGATGAATCGGTGCAATGTGGTAGTGGTAATCATCCGCTCGGCCGCAGTGGCCGCCGAACTCATCCAGTTCACCAAACAGAAACGCATCGTCGCCGCGATTATTAAGCGGATTGAAAATCGGGATGCCATTTACCGCCAAGGCAATTGCGCCGCGAAGAAATCGATCTTTTGCCATCGCCGGAGTTTTCGCCTCGACGGGATGCAAGGGAATCCGCCAGGCATTCTCACCCACATACTTCTGCGGGATTGGCACCTGCTGCTGCCAGGCAGTGATGCCGACCATCATCTGATGAGCGGGAATGCCATTGGATTCGACGTAGAAGAACTTGTCATCCCAGCGCGTGCGAATCGCTTTGAGTTTCACGAAGGGATCGAAGTGGTTCGCAATCAGCGGCGACTCCTTCGTGTCCGCGTTTTCCGGTGGTCGGTCGGCTTGCGTTACCAGAACCAACTTGCTCGACCGATCCCGGATTTGTGCTACGCGATAGGCGACGAAGTCCCGGTCCTCCTGCCGTAATTTGGTGTATGGAATCGTGACCAGCGAATCATCCGCTCGACGGAGCTGAACCATTCCCTCCCTCGCCATGACAAACGTGCCCCATTCGAACGTCGCATGATCATCGGTCATCCAGCGGCGAAGTGCGGTCGAGTCCAACCGGGGTGCATCCGACGCTCTTTGTACCGTATGCCCAGGATGCGCAAGAACCGTTTGACTCTCGCCAACGATGGCAGCCATGACCAAGAACAACCAACAGTAACGAATCATGGGCAGTCTCCTGAAACAAGGCGGCGTCGCGGCCGGATGATCGAACACCATTCCTTCAGCGGATCTCAGCGTTTGGCGGCCTTGTTGGGGTTATTCTTGCCACCGCGTTTTTTTGGCTCGGCCGGTCGCTGCGGATCAAAATCAGCATTAGGCGTGGGAAGCTGTGCATTCACGGCGACCAGATAGGCCTGCAACTTCTCTCGCAATTGCTTGACCTGCGCGGCCTGATTCGAGGCAAGACTGCGACGCTCGCCGATATCGTTCGCAAGGTCATAAAGCTCATCACGATCGTCTTCGTAAAAGTGCATCAGCTTCAGATTACCGAGCAAAATGGCCGAGTGCGGTGTGTCGCCCTGGTAATGCGGAAAATGGAACACCAGTTCCTCCCGGCGTCGCTTCACTTCACCTTGGCCGCCATTGGCAAGTAAACCTGCGATCGTTCCGCCCTCCACGTCGTTCCGGATCGACGATTTTTCCACGCCTGCCCACTCACAAAAAGTTGGCAGGAAGTCGTAGCCCACAACGCGGACGTGGCACCACGAGCCCGGCTTTACGTCCGGCCCCCGAACAATCATCGGGACACGTATGCCGCCTTCGTAGACATCGCCCTTTCCGCCCCGCAACGACTTCTTGCCTCCGCCCGATCCATTGTCGGATGTGTAGATCACATAGGTGTTGTCAGCGAGGCCAAGTCGATCGATCGCTTGCAATACACGGCCGACGCCCGTATCGAGATCCTCCGTAATGGCGGCGATCGTTGCCTGCTTCGCATTTGCTTTGCCCGTTTTCTGTTCATACTTCGCCAGCGTGGCCTTCATCGCATTGTGCGACGAATGCAATGCGTTCCACGAAAGCTGAATGTAAAAAGGCTTGCCCGCCTTGGCACACTTCGCCATGAACTGCTCGGCACGCTCCGCCATGCCGAAAATGTCGACGGGATTCGGATCGGTGAACCGCGCCGCGTGCTCATTGCCCGTGTCACCATCCGACTCGTCGTACCCGTGTCGCTCCGGGCCACCGCCACCAATGTGCCACTTTCCGTAATGCGCGGTCGCATAGCCGGCGCCTCGCAGCAACTCGCCGATCGTAGTTTCACTCTCTGAAATCCGTTTGGTCAGCCGCGGTTCGCTGAGCCGATGGCCTTCTTCGGGCGGAGCCGCCTTCGTCCAACGCAGCGCCGCAGGACTCTTGCCGGTCTGAATGCTGATCCGTGTCGGCGAACATACCGGAGCCGGCGCATACGCAGCGGAGAACCTCATCCCCTGCGTTGCGAATCGCTCCAGATTAGGAGTGTGAAACAACTCCCCCTTCGAATCCGCAATGTCAGGATGCATGGCGACAGAGAGGCCATTCCAGCCCTGGTCGTCGGCAAGCATGAGCACAATATTCGGTCGCCCAGCGGCCTGAACACCCGAAGCAACCAGCGTTAACAGAATGACGACCACCGTTTTCATAGGAGCCACTTTTCTCGAAGAACACCATGACCGCAGACGTTACTTGGCTTTTTTCTTTCCACCACGGGGCGGCTGATCGGGCACGAGGTCATTCAGTTTCGTGAAGTCCGGTCGCTCTTTTCCGTCCGGGGGCGCTTTCACGACGTGCCGAAAGATGACGGTATTGTCGAGTTCAATGTCGTCCGTCCAGATGAACTTCGCGTTCTTGAAGTCGTGGTCGTAGTAAGGCTGCTTTGGCCCCACTTGGTCCTCGCTGTATTCCTTCGCAAAACCCCAGGCCGAGTCGTCGAAATCAACCGCATACCAATTCTCTGGCACCGGAATGCTCTCCACGCGAGGGTTTTTCGTATCGCGGTCCAGCGGCCCCCAGGAAAACTTCTTCGCTTTCCACTTCGCGCTCGTTACGGTCCCATCCCCAAATTTCAACGCGAACCCCGCATCGCCAATCTGCGTGTTTGCGTACTCCATTCCCGTTTTCGGGTCCGCGTTATCTTTCGCCATCACCGCGATGGTCATGGGGTAACTCGGCAGGATATCCACCGATACCACGTTGTGCGGAATGAACTTGATGGAATCGACCGCAACTAACTCCCCATTGATGTACAGGATGAACCAATTGTCGGCATACATGTTTGCCTTGACCGTATCGCCTATCGAAGGCTTCCGCACCTTGCCTCCGGGACCTGTTCGCTCCTGTCCGGAAACCAACCACGGCACGATGCCAACGCCCAATACCAGCAGCAACATCTTCATCAACGATTTCAAGATCTATTCCTCCTCAACAATCCGTTCAGGGCCATGATGCGATGCATGACGAAAGAACTCGGTCCCGAGATGAACCTCTTCCTCCAAGGTAAGTCGCACGGTTAACCGCTCCGGTCCATAGGGCATCTCCACAAATCGCATTTGGCGGATCAATCCGGTCTCGACTTCATAGGTGATTTCAACTCGCTGCGGCCCGCGATGACCGCGTTTCTTGACAGCGACGAGCACGCGAGTCAGCAGATCGCTTGATGCCGGATCGTCAGAGGTCGCGATCGGAAGCAATTGAATGTCGTACGCGGAACGAACCTGTTCCAAGCCTTGCTCGATGTCAAAGAGCGGTACGCCATGCTCATGGCCGGGCAGATCGCGGTTAAATCGAGTTCGATCGCGGCTGACGCGCACAGGACCATCTGGCCGAACCGACCAACTTGTCGTTCCATCGCTGCCTGTTACGAACGGCTGCCCTTCGCGCGTCAGCCGAATCAATACGAATTGATTCCCCTTCCGCACATGCAGCACCGCCCCGTCGATCGGTGGCTTGGGCGGCCGCCCTTCCTCCTCCCGCACCTCGCGTTTTGAACGTCGAACCGCAGTTTCCTCCACCGAAATTTGATACGTGCGATCAACGCCCGCCTGCTGCATGGCAATCAACCGGTCGAGTTCCGCGGCCGCGGCGAGCGATACTCGACCTACGCCGAACCATGCCGCCGCCGCAATCAGCAAGGTGGCAGCAACCGCACTTAGGAAAGCCAAAACCTTTTTGAAGCGCCACGAGGCACCTGATGACACCGGATCCAATGGAGCAATCACTGGTGTGATCTCAGCCTTGGCCGCAGTTTCATCGATCGCATCACCTTCCGCCAAACACTCGACGTCAACCGATGCCGCGGCAAGCTCGCCACGTAGCCGATCGTGCATCAACGCCATCCCGACAAACTCCTTGACACACTGCGGTGAGCTTCGGAGTAACTGCTGCAATGAGCGATACTCTTCCGGAGACAGCGAGTCATCCAGATATCGTGAAATCAATTCGCTTTGCGGGACGGTCATGGCGAGCCCCCTTCGAGTGCCGCTTTGCGATCAATGCAGTCGCGAAGTTGATCACGAATCCGCTGCAGCGCTTTGGCCACCGCGTTCGCAGTCATACCGAGCAAGGCACCGATTGCCGCAGGCTTCAGGTCGCGCGTGTATCGCAAGTCGCATAAATCACGAGATCGGCCCTCCAGTTGCCCGAGACAATCCCGTAAAAACGCCAACGATCGCTGTTCGTCAGTGGAAGTCGCCTGAAACGCCTCCGCTAACTGCCCCACCACCTCGTCATCGAAAACCAGTCGATCCCGCTGCCGTCGCCGCAAGTACAGCCGCACCTGGTTGTGGGCGATCCCCAAGGCCCAAGCGACAAAGGGCCGGTCCGGATCGTACCGGTCGAACGATTCGACCACCGCAATCGCCACTTCCTGCAGCACGTCATCCCTAGCCGCAAAGTCGCGAACCACCGAGCCGACAAAGGCGGAAACGACTGGCTGAGCCAGTGTCCATTGTCTCGTCGCCTGCCGAGTATGCTCGTCCAATTCACACCCCTTACAAAAACACGCTGCCTTTTCTTAACCGCCCCTGCCGGATCATGACATGATTTTTCCGGAATGTCGCCAGAGGCGGGGATCCCGATGACGGTCGTCGACGTCCTCGACCGCTTACCCCGGCGAAAAATAGGCATAACCAAGAAAGAAAGCCGAGGGGGCAGCCCCTCGGCTTCAATTGGAAGCGTTTTGCTTAGGGAGCAGCGCCTTGCCTTGCGGCGAGCAAACTGCCCATCTCGGCTCGCTACTCCGTTGCGATCGGGATGTTTTTCTTGATTTCCTGGAGAAACTTGATGACGTCGTCGAGTCCCGGTTCGACGGTCTCGTGACGGGTTCCATCCGCCAGGAAGATCGTCACAAGGCGACTATGCATCTGCATCACGCTTTCAACGTCCTTGTTTTTCAATATCTCCTGAGCCTGTTTCCAGGAAACGCCCATGGACCAGCGCGAGTCGGACCGCAGGACGAAAACCTGTGTGTGGGGACGCAGGTCCCGAGTACGACCGGGCTCGAGACTGAACACCACGTGTTCGGGGCGCGCGACCGGGTCGTTCGGGGCTACGCGGGCCACCGAGTAGTCGAGTCGATCCTGCCCCGAACCGCTCCAGGCAAAGACCAGCGCAACTTGCTTCGAAAAATCGACATTCTTCAACAGCTTCGCAACCGCCTCGTCGGAAAACACCTCGGCAGCCTCCTTTTCCGACTTCAGGACGATCGGCTTCAGATCCCGCGCGGGCTTGAAGGCACTCTCCTTCGCGGAAAGATCGTCGAGCACCTGAATTCCGGATTGCGGCTTTTTCGCAGCCGCCGGGTCTTGTACCGGCGGAATGGCATACACGGGCAGGCCAGCAGACAAGAGTACCGTCGCCAACAACCATTTCTTCATTTGTTTTCTCCCTAAACCTTGCACCCACCGGGTAACGACTCTTTTCTTTGACGCCGAAGATGCGTCAATCGTTCCACGGCCATGATCGTTTTTTTTGCGTGCCCAGTCCGCTGCGAGTTGGATGCCCCCGCATTTACCGTGTCGCCATCGATAAGACGCAGCAAGGCGGATGGGAATCGGTGCCCCGATGCGTCGCAGCAACGCTCAGGCCGCCGAAGCACCGTGGCATAAGATCAGCATGTAATCGTCTTGCGGCGGAAGGGTCACACTACGGCCGTTTACGACGACCCAGCAATGTGCAAGCTCGCGACCGCGACTTCGAACGAAAACGCCAAAATGAAGTTCCGCCGGGACGCCCGCGAGGCGAAGAAAGTGAAAGCAAAGCAAACCCTCACGCAGACAACGACGCCCTCGCATCCGCACAGGATGAGCGAGCCTGCGCTGAACCAACTCCACGATCTCCTGCTCGGACATGCCTCG
>JBJOLO010000106.1:0-4299 GCA_046045565.1 Planctomycetota bacterium
GTTCAACGCATCGACATTCACCGCGCGCGTGGTCGCATCGACCGGTTCGGACCTGCATTCGGCAATCGTCGCGGCCATTGGCGCGTTGAAGGGTCCGTTGCACGGTGGCGCGAATGAGCGCGTAGTGGAGTTCCTGCTCGGCGTGGGCACGCCCGCTCTCGCCGACAATTGGGTGCGCGACGCGATTGCGAGCAAACGACGGATTACCGGGTTCGGACACCGTACTTGCAAGGATGGCGACGTCCGCGCCGTGCTGTTGAAGCCGATCTGCGAACAGCTTGCCGAATGGAACGGCCAGCAGGCACTGGAACAAACGGCGGACGCCGTGGAACAGGCGATGCTCGCACGCCGCGGCCTGCATCCCAACGTTGATTGGCCGGTCGCCCGCCTCTATCACTACCTCGGGCTTCCCTCGCGACTGAATCCGGCCTTGTTCCTCGTCAGTCGCATCGCCGGTTGGTGTGCGCATGTCATCGAACAGCAAAGCAACAACCGCTTGATTTCGCCTCGCGCCCACTACGTCGGTCCGGCGATGCGAGCGTTTATTCCTGTCGAAAATCGAATCAAGAACGAATCGTGCGCAGGGTAGCGAGTCCCCCATCGACTCCGAAGACCTGCCCCGTGATCCAGTCGTTGTCAGGCTGCAGCAGCCAGCAAATCAGCGAAGCGACATCGCGAGGCTCTCCAAGTCGCCCCAGGGCATGCATGCCGCGGGAAACCTCCGCCGATTTGGGTTCCTGCCAGATCCTCGATGTCAGCGGTGTTTGCACCAGTCCCGGTGCGATCGCGTTGAAGCGAATTTTTCGAGCGGCGTACGATGCGGCGGCAGATTGCATCAGTCCGACAACACCGGCCTTGGCCGCCGCGATCGCTTCGTGGTTCGCCATGCCGATTCGGGCCGCTGCCGAAGACATCAAGATCACCGACCCGCCATGCGTTCGCATGGTGTCGTACGCGGCACGCACGGTGCCGAATGCTGACGTGAGATTCGTTGCCAACGTCTCCTGCCAATCGGCAAGCGATGTCAGGTGAGCCGGCTTCAGAATCACCGAGCCGATACAGCAAACGATTCCGTCCAGGCGACCGAATTGCTGGACCGCCTGCTGAGCTGCTGCAAGGATGCTGTCGATCGAGTGGCCGTCGATCATCTGCCACGGCGCGTTCAACTCGCCCGATAATTGTTGCAACCGGTCCTCGTTGCGGGCCGCGAGCATTACCGAATGTCCCGCAGTTCGGAGTCGTCGACAGGTTTCCGAGCCAATCCCGCCGGTAGCGCCCAGGATTAAATAATGAGAAGGCGTTTGCGTCATAGTGCAAGTTCTTTCCGCGTAAAGGCCTACCCGAGTACTCGGCCCTTCGTGACCAGGTACCGGTTGTGATAGGGATTGTGCGACATAAATCGAAAACGACGTGATTTCACGTTGGATGTGCACACATCTCCCCAGCCACGGTATTGTTGCACCCCGATGTCGAAAGCCAACGGGGCAGACCGCTTGTTTTGGACAGAATCGATCGTGTCTTCCCTTCCGAAGCTCATTGCGGCATCATGGGGGCATCGAAGCAGTGGAAGTGTCTGGCAACGTGGGGATCAGGCAACGTTGGATACACGACAACGTTCGAACGCATCGCCAACGGCTCAAGTTATTGAAGCCGGGGCGGAACGGGTAGTACGGGAGTGACCGCGGCTCAGAGCATCTCAGTCGAGATGCTCCGGATTGCTTCAAGCGTCGCCAAGGGTGTGTGGTTGTGTCTCACCGGCGGACGCTGTCGGCGCTGAGGAGTCTGCGGATGTCAAACGAGGTTGGGTCAAGCGATTCGCACGGATGGCGCCGTGGCTGGCTGCGGGCCGCGGGGATCTATAACTTGGCGTGGGGCGTCTTGGTCATCCTCTGGCCGCATGCTCTGTTCGATTGGACAGGGACGCCTCGCCTTAACTATCCCGAAATCTGGCAATGTGTGGGCATGATTGTCGGTGTTTACGGTATCGGGTATTGGATTGCGGCCGATGACTCGCGTCGGCACTGGCCGATCGTGTTGGTGGGACTCTTGGGGAAGATTTTCGGCCCCGCCGGTTTTGTCATGGCGTTGGCTCGAGGGACATTTCCGCCCGCGTTCGGATTGACGATCCTCACCAACGACTTGATCTGGTGGGTGCCATTCGCTTTGATTCTTCGCGATGCACTCCGACATGCGTCGACGAGGCGTGCATGAAAACGGCACGCCTCGATTTCATTCTGCTTGCCAACGTGGCCGCGACGGCGGTGATGACCGGCGTGATCTGGTTTGTGCAGGTGGTCCACTATCCGTTATTCGTCTTGGTCGGCGAACAGGGGTTTGCGAATTACGAGCAGCAGCACCGAGCCCTGACGACCTGGGTTGTGGGGCCGCCGATGTTGGTCGAGGCACTCACTGCAGGGCTGCTCGTGATTTACGCCCCACCCTACGCGAAGCGATGGCAATTGGTCGCGGGTTTGATCTTAATTGCGGTGCTATGGGCTTCAACGGCCCTGATTCAAGTGCCTTGCCATGAAACGCTGAGCCACCAGTTCGAGCGTGCCGTTGCCGAGCGATTGGTGGCAAGTAACTGGCTGCGGACGGTGGCATGGACGCTGCGGAGTGTGCTCATGCTGCAACTGGTCCGTCAGCGGCTGCGATGAGTTCCCGGTCGTGATGTGCCGGTTGTCTGTCGGCTCGGGCCGGTCATTTGCAGAGGCGTCGCTTTTTCCCATCATCCCTTGCTGGTCGTTGCCTTGGGACGATGTCAGGGTTGCGTTCTCGCGAGATCAGCAGCTTGCGGGCAGGTGAGGCTCGATAGTCTGGCGGACGATCTGATGAAGTCGGCCATTGGAAGCCAGGACGCTGGAGCGAACCATTCGCAAAGGTTCGCCACGGCATGTCGAGATCTGTCCGCCGGCTTCTTGCACGACGAGCATCGCGGCTGCGTAGTCCCACGGCGACAATTCAAACTCAAAGAATGCGCCGAATTTTCCATCGGCAACCCAACACAGGTCGATCGATGCCGCACCGAAGCGACGGATGCCGTGGATGTTTTGGCGAAACAAGTCGCGAATAGCGAGCAGAGTCCCTTCCATCATGGCTCCGCGATCGTAGTAAAAGCCGACACCGACCATGGTTTGATCGAGCCGCTCGTGATTCGCCACGCCGATGGGCGATTCATTGTGGAACGCCCCTTGGCCTCGGGCGGCCAGGTACCATTCGTCCCGCATCGGATCGTACACCACGCCTGCAGTGGGCGAGCCGTGATGCAGGTAGGCGATCGAGACGCCGAACTGCGGGATTTGATGAGCAAAGTTGTTCGTGCCGTCGAGTGGATCGATGACCCAGGTATGCTCGGCCAGCGCTGTTTGCGAGTGCTCTTCCTCGGACAGGATCGCGTGGTGAGGAAAGGCGGTGTGGATGGCTGCGACGATCGCGCGTTCGGCTTCGAGATCGGCGTCGGAAACCAGATTGTACGATTGTTTGCCGCGGATTTGAAAATCAGTGCCAAAGTAGCGTTGAAGTACTTTTCCGGCGGCAACGGCTGCCAGTTGAGCTACCCGGATTTCAGGCGTATCGAGCGGTGTGGGGATCATCGGGGCATGGTATCAAAAGCCGTTTCGAATCGCCATGTCGGAGAGACATGCGAAGAGGCGAAGGAAGGGGGGGCGGTATGTTGACCAGACAACGGCGTGCCACCGACGCGCCGGGAGAAAAAGCGACGTGCGAGTCGGGTCCACCGGGTTACTTGGAATCGCGCCCTTTTGCGTGATGGGCGATGGCGGCTAGGAAGGTTTGAATTTGCGATTGCAGATGACGAAACGCGGCCGCGATCTCGGTGGCCCCTTTTTTCCCGCAGGCGAGTTCCAATTGTTTAGCGGCTTGACTTGCGTCGTGCGCCCGGACATTGGCGAGCGCGCCCTTGAGCGTATGTGCGAGTCCGCGGGCGTTGCCAACGTTACCCTGGGCGATGGAGCCGTCGAGTTCCTGGGTCAGACGGCGCAGTTCCTGTTCACAGGCGGTAAGAATGTCGTGCATCAGGGTCGCGTCGCCGCCAACCAATTCCAGTAATGCAGGTTCGTCAAACACGCGCGTGTTGACCGGATCGGGGCCATGCGCATCCGACACCGTCAACTTCAAGCTGAGCCTGCAATGCGTCATCGCCCGTTGAAGTTCCTCGGCGTTAATCGGTTTGGAAACGTATTCATCCATTCCGGCGGCCAGACATCGTGCCCGATCTTCTTTTAGGGCATGGGCGGTGAGTGCAATGATCGGAATGCGACGGTGGGTGTTGCGCTCCCG
>JBJOLO010000137.1:0-6140 GCA_046045565.1 Planctomycetota bacterium
CCAGCTTTGTGCCGTCGGCAGAGTACACGGCGCGGGTGATGCGTACTCCGGTCTTCAGCGTCTGCAAGCGATTGCCGGTTGCCGCATCAAAGCGGGCTGCATTCCACTCCCCGCCTCGCAAGCGCCCCGCCATCACAAACTGATCATGGACGGGGTGCATCGCCAGCGTTTCCATTAACCCTTCACCCGATTCGCCATCGTGCGTTTGATCAACACGCACCGGGGCCGCCTGTCGCCACGAATACTTCTGCCATAACTGCCGACCGTTCCCCGCCATCGGATCGCGCATCGGCCCCATACCCGCCAGAAACAAGGACGCGTCGTCGCGCGAAAACATCAGCGAAAAGACCCCGCCGATGTAACAATGGCTCTTGATGATTCCCCAACTGGTGAAATCGGGCGTCGTCCATTGCGCAACCAGCTTGCCTTCGCTCAACTCCCACACCCGCACTTCGCCCATCAGATTCGCTGCGGCCAGGAATTGCCCGTCGCGTGAGAACGCGACCGATTGCACCGACGGCACATGGTCGAACTTCCAGATCGGCTCACCACTTTCGACATCGCAAACCAGCACGCAGGGCTCGGCCGAAGCCTGCGGTTCGTACTTGTAGCCGCCAGCGAGATACTGGCCGGTCACCGAAGCCAATCGCTTTCGATCGGGGGCCAAGGCGAGTTGCCACGACCAAAACCGGTGTGCCACCACGCGACGCAAACGTTGCTTACCCGCTAAGTCGAACCACTGCAAAGCGCCGTCGTATCCGGCTGAGATCACCAGATCGCGATCGGGCACCACGACCACGCCGCTCGCGTAGCTCGCATGGGTGTCCAGCTTCTCCGTCACTCCCGTCGATGTTTCAACGCGATAGACACCATCCATGCATGCCGCGTAGATCTGACTGCCGTCCGGCAATACGTCCACGCTCAGCACGGCTGTCGGTAACATCCATCGATGAAGTCGCTCGCCCAATTCACCGCTCATGACCGCGATTCCTGTTCTAGACCAAAAGCTCGTGGATCGGCTCCGCACTGCCCTCCACCCGATGGAACGTGGGCAGACCGGGCAGATCGTATTCCGCGTGTGGGTCGATCCCCAGCGTCTTGAAAATCGTCGCAAACAGTCGTCGGTTGTCGACAAGGTTGTCTTTTACATCGATCCCCAGGTCGTCGGTTGCGCCATAGACCACTCCGGGTTTGATACCGCACCCGGCCATCGCCAGGCTCCAGGCGTTCGGATAGTGATCACGTCCCCGAGCATCATTCAGCCACGGTGTGCGGCCGAATTCCCCCATCGCAATGACCAGCGTCGAATCCAAGAGTCCGCGTTCCCGTAAATCGCCGATCAAATGAAACAACACGCGATCGAGTTCCGGCACCAGCATCTGGTAGATTTCGTGATTGAGCACGTGACAGTCCCACGGCATGCCGTTGGCCACCATCACAAAGGTCGCATCGTTCTCGATCAAGTGCCGGGCGAGCAGCGCATGCATCCCGAAATTCCCGGGCCCGTAACGCTCCTTGTCCGCAGCCGGCAGCCGGTTCAAATCAAACAGCGGTGCGCAACTCATCAACCCTTTCACCCGCTCGAAGACCGCGTTGTACGACCCCGAGGCGACACTGCGGCGATCATTCTCGTACTTCCGACTGTAGAATTTCCGCAGTGCTTCGCGGTCGGCATGCTCTTGCTCCGTCAACGACGCCGGCAGCCGCACATCGGGAATTTCGTAGTCGCCGCCCGACCGCATCGGCCCGTATTCCGCACCGAGCCACCCCGCCCAGTTCCCCGCTTTAAATGACTTGAACTCGTTGCCCTCGGGGCAAGGATCAAGCAGCACGAACTGCGGAACGGGCGAATCCAGCTGCCCCAACTGCTGGGCCACGACCGATCCCAAAATCGGTCGCGTGAAAGGCGGCCGCGGTTCGTCACCGCGGGTTAACAGATCGATTCCCTGGAAGTGCTCGCTTTGCTTCGTTTTCATCGACCGGATCACGGTGAGCTGATCGAGGATCGTTGCACACCGCGGCATCAGTTCACTGACTTTCACACCGGGCGTCACCGTATCGATGGCTTGAAACGGTCCGGCCGTCGCCGTGCCGGGCTTCGGATCCCAGGTTTCGAATTGACTGGGGGCACCGCACAACCATAGAAGAATGCATTTTTTTCGTTGCTGCTTCACTTGCTCCGCCAGCGCGGGAATGGAGAACAGGCCGTTGAAACTGGCCGTCATCGCCGCGCCGGAAGCCATCGTCCCTTGGAGAAACAGCCGCCGGTGCATTCGATGATCGGCACTTCCGCAATCGGGTCGTTTTGCCATGGTATCGTTCATCCATCCCTTTCATGCCGCTCGCGACAGGAAACGCGTCGACCTGCACGGGCGAGACCTGCACGGGCGACAGGCACTTCAATGTTGAAAGCGGAACTCAGCGCCGGCCATCAGCGACCATACCAATTGGTCGACCGCCGTCACTAAACGATCTTCGCGTTGGGACAAATACGCGACACCCTGTGCCAACTCTTCGTCGTCCGGAAGTCGGGCAAATGCCCTTCGAAACAGGTAGGCGACTCTGGCTTTGTGGTCGGGCAACGCGACAAGCATGGGAGTGAGGTGTTCGCGATCACGACTCTCCGCAAGGTATTCGTCGAGCCGCCGATGATTGCTCAGGAATAAGCCGTTCTTCAAGGGAGTCACGACTTCCTCGGGTAAGACGTCCGGAAACTGCTCGCGAACTTCAGCCAACAACCGATCATCCACCGTATCTTGACTGCGTACGAGTTTCGCGACATTGCGTGCCCAAACCTCGGCCGCCAACGGCCGCTCGTGGAACCAGGCAAAATCCGCCGGATCGTGCGATCCCGCATCGCGACGCGAGTCCAACTGATAGGGTCGACTGAGCACAATCGCACGCACCATCAATCGGATATCGTATCCCGACTGAACGAACCCATCCGCCAGCGCATCGAGCAACTCCGGATGACTGGGCGAATGCATCGAATCCAGTTTGTCATGCGGATGGGACAAGCCGCGGCCGAGAAACAAGGCCCACAACTTGTTCACCATCGCACGGGCGAGCAGCGGATGCGCTGGCAAGACTTCGTCGACGAATCGCTCGCGTCGCGAAAACTTCGGCACTTTCGGATCCGACGCACTCGCACCCGCAAGGTAAAGATCCTCGGAATCTTTTGGCTGCGATCCCGTCTCCGGCCTAGGCTCGGAAATCACGCCGGCCTGCAGATAGGTCAACAGATTCGGTTGACTCATGCCGCTCAGGTTCGCGAATTCTTCAAAACCGCCCATGGCCGATTCAGAGACCCGCGGCCCATCGGCGGTGTCGACATTTTTCGAACGCCGAAAGAATCCCACCAACCCCCAGTAGTGTCGCTGCTCGACCTCGCTTGCCAACGGATGATCATGGCATTGCGCACATTGAATCTGCACGCCAAAAATGGCCGAAGACACCGCCTCGGCAATCTCTTGGTACTTGTCGTTGCGCTCGTAAAGAAACCACGTGGCTGCCTTGTCCGTGGCGTCACTTGGCCGGGCGAGAAGCAACTCACGAGCCACCCGATCCCATGGCCGGTTCGCCGCAAAAACCTGCTCCAGATAGGCTCGCCAGCCCGACTCGGTGCGCCGGCGGTACACTTTCGGACCACCCCGCCCCATCAACAGCACATCGAACAGGTCAGCCATCTGCCTCGCGTAGTCGCGGCCACCCAGAAGCCGATCCACCAACCGAGCACGCTTGTCCTCATGGTCGTCGGCGAGATAGCTATCCAACTCGTCAACAGTCGGGATTCTTCCTGCAAGGTCGAGATAAACGCGGCGCACAAAAGCCGCCTCATCACACGGCCCAGCCGGTCTTATGCCTCGCTTCGTCCATCGTTCTTCAATCCAATGATCGATCATGCTCGATGCGAGTTCGCGACGAGCACCCCCTTTTGAGGAAAGCTGCTCGGAGGAATCCGTGCCCGATCCCGGCGGCTGGTCGTCAGCCACCGCGGCTCCTATCCCTGCGGCAAACCAAAGCAGCAAGATCTGAAGTAGGGCCCGGCTCGCGAAGTTCACAGGATTGATAGCCAAACCGCAAACGCGATGTCGTTCGATAACGTGGTCATTGCGTTCGAGTCGGCACGCCATAGCAGCCTTTCCGCCAGTCCTGAAGAATTCCTCAATCCATATCCGTCGGAGCGAAGCGAGTCAGTCAGGTAATAATGAAGAGTTTACCTGCCACGCGTGTTTCCATCCATCAGGTTTCGCCTAAAGCTCGACGCCAATTTCAAGTCAACGTACAGTTCAACGCGAATCATCGTCCACAACAACGCTGTCGGCTACGGCAGGCGAGAAGCATGGCAACTTTCGAGTTTTCCGAACGCAACTTTTCCGGGCGAACCGTGTTAGACATTCTTCAGAGCGTCCCGATTGCGACGCCGTCACCAGAAACAGGCGACTCGGAAACAGGCGACTCGGAAACAGGCGACTCGTAGTCAGGATCTCGCTTTTACCTAATCGGAGCGAGACACCTGCATTTCGATCCTCGATTGCGCGGCATCGGTTAGAGGGAAATAACATCCTTGTTTGCATGGAACCGCTTTGCCAACATGCGTCACGTCTGTGCCCCTCGAGGCTCGGGGTTGTGCTCTGGGCGAACACGGTTTTGCTGGCTTATCGTGCTGATCACGATGATGGGCTGTGGCGCCCCGATTTCAAGCGTTCCTTTATTCTCATCGAAGGAAGTGGAGATTCCCACCCCGTTTCGTATTCGGCTAGTCGGCGAGAAAAAGCGGTGGTCAGCGACCCTTCCGGAACTTTTCAATTTGAGCCACACAAAGGCCTTTCCCGTCGTGTCGCTCACGACTGGAGAGGCCATTCACGTGCCTGCCGGCATCGATCTGCAATGGGAACTTACCAGTGTCGACTATGTGTATACCTTTACGATTGTCGAAAAACGAATCAAAGAAATCGCCGTTCCGACATTGGCACTTGAAATGTCGGTCGCCGCTCAACCCGTCGGCCGCATGACCATGGTGAGCGAACCGCTTTGCGGCGATCCCCACCGCTACGAAACGATTTCGATCGTGGTGGACTCAAGGGATGATTTTCTGGCATGGCTTCGCTGGAAATCACGCGGCCACTTTGAATCATGAAACGTATCCACGCTTCACAACTCTGCGGTGTCCGGTCGCCGCCACGCCTTATGCCAACATCCCCTTGCTCGTTGCCTGCCCCCCAACCGACGCACCACTCGACGCACTGGATGCCAGCTATCTTGATGGTGCTCACCCTATGGGGATGCGGGCAATCCGCATCGGCGCCGGTCGCCCCCCCCTCAGAACACCCGGATCAAGCAACGCGTTCACGACCGACCGGCTCAGATTTGTCGAAGCGGCAACCACCCGCCTTGCTCCCCGCGCCGGCATTCTCGCTCGTGGATCAATACGGACAGCCGTATGGCAGCGATGACCTGCGAGGCAAGGTCTGGATTGGCACCTTTTTTTTCACGCGATGCGTCGCAACCTGCCCCAAGCAAAGCGAAAGCCTTCGCAAGCTGCAGGAGCATTGTCGCCGATGGCCCGACTTCGAGCGTATTCGGTTTATTAGTTTCACGGTGGACCCGGAACGCGACACGCCGGAGGTCCTCAAGGAGTATTCCTCGAAGTTCAACGCCGACTCGGAAAAATGGCGATTCCTGACCGGCCCTCGCGAGGCGATTGCTCGCGCGGCGGAGTCAGGATTCAGGCTACCGGTTTCTGAAGCCTCACTCGACCCTTCCGTCCCCATTACCCATAGCCCCCAATTCGCGCTGGTCGATACCGCAGGGTGGATTCGGGGCTACTACGACGGCACGGACGATAACGACATGCGCAAACTGATCAAGGACCTGCGCACCGTCCTATCCGAACCAAGAAAAGATCTCGATGCCACGGCCGACATCAGCGTCCCGGAGGACTTGTTTGATTCGAACTGGATGCGTGAGCGCGAGAAGCGCCAACTCGAGGCGATGCAGTCGATCGAAGTTTTTCACGACTTTAGATTTGCCGACCTGCGCCCCGAGTCAGGCATCACCTTCGTGAACCAAGCCGTGGATGATGCCACGAGAACCTACACACGTGCCCACTACGATCATGGCTGCGGACTGACCGCCGC
>JBJOLO010000175.1:0-5581 GCA_046045565.1 Planctomycetota bacterium
CATTACCCGACAAACCGACTATCGACCTGAAGGGGTTGAGGTCGCCGCGGGACTGGAGCAGGCCATCGAACTCGCTCGCGGCGATTCCGAACTGTTCATCACCGGAGGCGGCGAAATTTACCGGATTGCCTTGCCTCTCGTGCAACGAATTTACCTGACGTGGGTCGATGCCGATGTCCCGGGTGATACACTGTTTCCGGAATGGAAAGAGGCCGAGTGGCAACTGGTGCTTGACGAGCAGCACCCGGCCGACGAAAAAAACGACTACCCGCATCACTTCCGCGTCTATGACCGTTGTGCCCCGTAGGCACGCAGGAGTATTTGGAACATGACTGATAATGCCAGCACGGTGAACGAATTGTTGAGCTTGACCCAGCGATTACTCAATTCGGTGGTAACGGCCGATTGGAAGACCTACACGTCGCTCTGCGATTCCACGATCACCTGCTTCGAACCGGAGGCGCGGGGGCAATTGGTCGAGGGCCTGCCGTTTCACCAGTTTTATTTCGATATTACGGAAGCAGGCCGGCGGCAGATTACCGTGACCCAGCCTCATGTGCGACTGCTGGGGCCCGACGCCGCCATCGTAAGCTACGTGCGGCTAACGCAGTCGACCGACGCGTCCGGTGCGCCGAAAACTTCGCGCTATGAAGAGACGCGCGTCTGGCAACGACGGGACGGGGAATGGAAGCATGTGCACTTCCATCGGTCGTCCAACACCTGAACGTCTCGCGAACGCACCTCCCCCCACCTGAATCGCTCTTCATCTGCCCGCTCGCAGCCCGCGTTCTCAGCCCCCGCTCAGGACGGTAGAACTCCGTCCCCACGTCCACACCCTTGCCGCAACCCAAGACGCCGCATTCCAAGACACACACGTTTGACCTTGGCCGGGGCGGCCGGGGGATTGAATGTGTGTGTCTTGGAATTGGGGTGGAGGTCGGCCGGTCTGCGTATTCCTCCGAGTCGGAGTGGGTGTCTGCGGGGCACTTGGAACCGCTAACGCTGCATTCCAAGACACACACGTTTGACCTTGGCCGAGGCGGCCGGGGGATTGAATGTGTGTGTCTTGGAATTGGGGTGGAGGTCGGCCGGACTGCGTATTCCTCCGAGTCGGGGTGGGTGTCTGCGGGGCACTTGGAACCGCTAACGATGCATTCCAAGACACACACGTTTAGCCCCGGCGGGAACGTGTCATGAGCGATCGATCGGAAAGGCCATGACTTCCGAGATCGATGTCGCGCCGCAGGCGGCCATGACCAGTCGATCGAAACCCAGGGCCACTCCCGAACAGGCCGGCAGTCCGCTACGCATGGCATCGAGCAGCCGATTCGCCTCCGGCAACGGGGGTTTACCTGCACTGGTCCGTTGCTCGTTATTGCGTCGTTGGCGCGAAGCCAGCAAGTCGGCATCAAGCAGTTCGTGGTAACCGTTTGCCAGTTCCATGCCGCGAACATAGAGCTCGAAACGTTCCGCGACGGCTGCGGTGGCGGGCGACGATTGCGTGTGAGGCGACGTTACTTGTCGAACGCGAGCGAGTGCGGCCTGGGAGGCGGGATAGTCGTAGAGGATTTCCGGCTGTTTCTGCCCGAGATGGGGTTCGACACACTCAGCAAGGAGCAGGTTCAGCCAGCTGTCGCGATCGTCCTCGGCGTAGTCAGGAACCGTAGGGCCCAGGGCCTTTCGGGCCCGTTTTACGATTTCCGAGTTTGAAGCATCGAAGGGATCGATGGCCGCATGTTTGACGAACGCGTCGCGATACGAGGTGGAGAGGACGTCGGGTGCTTGAAGCATGTCCGACGCAAGTTCTGCGAGCAAGGCCATGCCGGCAGCGTAGTCATCACCCACGCGATACCATTCGACCATGGTGAACTCGGGATTGTGCAGTTGGCCGCATTCGCCTCCGCGGAACGCGCGGGTTACCTGAAAGATCGCGGGCGGGCCGTTCGCTGCCAAGAGTCGCTTCATGCAGAACTCGGGAGAGGTCTGCAACCAGAACTGCGGGCCCTCTGCCGGATTACGCGGGTCGGGAAACAAGGTGACTGGCAGGGGATCGAGATGCAGGTCGATCACGGTATCCCGCGAGAGCAGGGGAGTCTCGACCTCGAGAAAACCCCGAGTATGAAAGAAGTCCCGCAGTCGACGCAGCATCTGCGCTCGAAGTCGCAATCGGTCCCAACTCGCGCTAGGACCGAACGACTCGCGGCCAATATTCATGAGATATGCGCCTCAACGCTTTCCAAGTCATGCCGCGAGGATCAAGCAGGGCGAGTTGGCTCGTGAGCCGCCGATCGTTTTGGGCGGCCGAAATCAACGTGCGGCGATCGTGTTGATCGCAATGGGATTGTGGCACCAGCCGTGGTGCATCGCCGGCCGTCATTCCAAGCGTGACGGCCGCGTAGCTTTGTCCCCAACTTCGTTAGGTGCGAACGCGCTCGACGTATTCACCCGTCCGCGTATCGATGCGGAGGATATCACCGATGTTGATGAACAACGGCGCCAGCACTTCGGCACCCGTCTCGAGCTTAATTTGCTTGGTGACGTTTGTGGCCGTGTCGCCTCGCGCACCGGGCTCGCAGTATTCCACTTTCAAATTCACGTGCGGCGGCGCTTCCATCGTGATCGGATTGCCGTTGTACAGCAGCATCTTGCAGACGGTACCTTCCTTGATCCATTGCCAGCCGTCGCCCACCTGCTCGGCGCTGAGCTCGTACTGATCGTACGTTTCCTGGTTCATGAAGACGAAAGTATCGACCTGTTTGTAGAGGAACTGAGCCTCCACCTCTTCGACGTCAGCCGAGTCGAGCGTATCACCACCTTTGTAAACGCGGTCCAGGGTGGTGCCGCGAACCAGGTTTTTCAACCGGCATTTGTACAGGGCGTTGCCTTTTCCCGGCTTCACAAAGTTCATTTCCACCATCAAATAAGGTTCGCCGTCAATTTGAACCTTCAATCCCTTGCGAAAATCGCTCGTCTTGTACGTCGTCACGGTTTTTTCCCTACTTCGCCTTCATCACATCGACAGGTATGCTACGAAGCGGAAGATTATAAGCAGCTGGCTGCCATTTCGAGAAGGCTGGACAGGGCGTGCGACATGCTGGAAACGGCTAAAAATCGAAGTTCTGTCGACGCCAAGATGCCGGAATCGAGCATGGCGGAGAGCTGGCAGCAGGTTCTGAAACGCGCCATACGCGATCCGTTCGAGCTGTGTCGCGTGCTGGAATTACCCGAGTCGATAGCCCACGAGGCGTTAGCGGGAACTCGCGATTTTTCGCTGCTGGTGCCGCATGGGTATGTGTCGCGAATGCGGCCCGGCGATCGCCACGACCCGTTGTTGCTTCAGGTGCTGCCGATCCCGGCTGAGCACGATGCCCAGGCCGGTTTCTCCCGCGATCCGGTCGGGGATTTGTTCGCGCTCCAGCAACCGGGTCTGCTGCAGAAGTATGCCGGTCGGGCCTTGCTGGTGACGACCGGCGCCTGTGCCGTACATTGCCGCTACTGCTTTCGGCGACATTTTCCCTACGAAGATAGTCCGCATGGAATGGCTGCCTGGGAACCTGCGCTGGCTGCCATCGAAGCAGACGAGTCGCTCGATGAAATCATCCTCAGTGGCGGCGATCCGCTGACGCTGGTCGACACCCAACTCGAAGCGCTCGTCCAGCGCCTCGCAGCGATTCCGCATCTTCATCGTTTGCGCATTCACACGCGTTTGCCCATTCTGATTCCACAGCGCGTGAACGAACGACTGCTCGCTTGGCTTTGCGGCACACGCCTGTCGCCGCTGGTTGTGATTCATGCCAATCATGCGTCGGAGATCGACTGCGAGGTTGCGGCAGCCATTGCGAAGTTGGTCGACGCCGGGGTACCGGTGTTGAATCAAGCCGTGTTGTTGCGTCACGTGAATGATTCAGTGGAGGCCCTCGAGCAACTCTGTCGTACACTCGTCAACCTGCGAGTCATGCCGTACTACCTTCATCAACTCGATCGCGTTGCGGGTGCTGCTCATTTTGAAGTGCCGATCGAGCACGGTCGCCAACTGGTTGCCGAATTGCAGCGCCGACTGCCCGGCTATGCCGTGCCCCGCTACGTGCAGGAATTGCCCGGTGACCCATCAAAAACCAGCATCGAACTCGGTGGTTAGAATCACGTGTCCTCGGCGGTGCGGAACGCGCAACCTGTGCCGAATCTAACGACCCTGTGAATTCAGAAATGCCGGACCTGGTCGGCCTCGGCTTGTTGGTCTGCCAAGCCGTAACTAGCGTGGAAACGAAGAGACCCACGCATGTCGCCGCACCTACAAGTCCTCGTGTACTTCGCCCCGCTTATCGTGCTGGTCGTCGTTTACCCGTCGATCATCCGAAGCCTGATGCGCTTACGGCCGATGGCCGATCGAGCGTTCCTGGATCAGCTCATCGCACTCGCGTCACAACACCGTCTTCGTATTCAGGAATTTGTGATCTGGCAAACCGGTGGGCGTTACGAAAATGCTGCCGTAGTTGGCGCACTTCCATGGAATCGATTCGTTGTGCTAACCGACGGGCTGTTGGGGAACCGCAGCCATGCGGAACTCAGTGCGCTCGTGCGGCATGAACTGGCCCACGCTCAACGTTCGCATGTGCTGATGCGGGTGCTGCTGGTAGCGCTTCCCCTTTGGTGCTGGTTATGGGGCCGATCGTTGGTTCCTGCCACCTGGGAGCAACACCTGAATGAACTCTGGCAGCAGACCGGAATGGGATGGTCATTCACCACCGTTCGATTTCTTGCCGTGCCTGCGGTTTTGGTACTCGTCTTGCGACTCGCACTGGGAAAGCTATCTCGCTTTCTCGAACACGATGCCGACCTCTGCGGCTGCGATTGCTATTCGCCGCATGCCTCCGTCGCCGATCGAAGCCAGGCCTGCCACGCGCTGCAGCGGGCACTCGAGGCGATCGTGCCGCGAGCACAGCGAGACCGGTCGACCTGGTTGCACCCCAGCACCCGTCAGCGTATCGCCGTGCTGGAAGCGTCTGTCCGCGATGAGCGGTTCGCGGATCGAATTCGTAGACGCACTGAAATGCTTGGCTTGCTGCTGCCCCTCGCCTACGTCGCGGCACCGCTGGTTGCTGCTTGGCCGACACTCGTCAGTTGGCTCGCTTGAGAGCGAACAGCGCAGTCCGCGCTGAGGATCGCGGTCCCTGATGTTGATAGCCGTCCCTGCGATGTTGATCGCGGGGTAGTGTCCTGTACGCCCGTTGGTCAGGAGGTCTGCGGCGTGCAGCAAGCCGCTTTCGAACGGGGCCGGCAAACGTCCCAGTCCCCTGTTGCTGCGATCCAGGAGCCCGGGGGTCAAACTCGCCCAAGCGTTCCTCGGAGTAGGTCGCCGGTTCGAGAGAGCCTGCTGAATCGTTGCGACCGTCAAAATCAGAGCGGTCAACCTACTTTTCGAAGTTTATCCAGCTTGCGCAGGCGATGAATGTTGGAGAGCCGTAGGCAGAAGGCCGATAACGAGATCATCCCTGGCGTTGATTCACTCGTTTTCATGAACGTAGAGGAGCCTGCTTGATGATCGCGACTTCCCCCAACCTGAATGAGCGCGTGGATGCCG
>JBJOLO010000210.1:0-3694 GCA_046045565.1 Planctomycetota bacterium
CTGTTCCGTGGGGGCAGCTACCCGCTTCCGCAGCGCGGCAGCGGCCGAACCGGGTCGGCCGGCACGCGCGCCGGCGGCCACGGTGGGGGCGCCCTGCTCCCCGGTGCGGCGAGCGGCGGCGCGGGCCAGCGCGGCCCGTCAGGGAGTTCATCACGGGCCACCGTCCCGCCATCGTCGCGGGGTACGGGCCGACCGGGTGCCGGTGGACCGGGTGCTGGTGGACCGGGTGCTGGTGGAGCGGGCGCTGGTGGAGCGGGCGGTCAGCAAAAGAAAGGTGGAGGCGCCTTCAATCCCGAACAGATGTTTGCTCAGCGTGATACCAATGGCGACGGCAAGATCACGAGTAACGAACTGGAAGCGATCCCCGAGCAGTTTCGTTCACGGATGATGGCGCTCGATACGAACAGCGACGGCGGAATTTCCAAAGAAGAGTTCATGCAGGGAATGGCGAGTTTTGGCCGCGGAGGCGGAGGAGGCGGACCGCCCGGCGGTGGTGCTCCCGGAGGCGCTCCGTGAAGATTGCCTGTCGCTCAGACAAACTAACCAAAGAATACGCCCTGAAAGGGGAGACGGTGCGTGCGCTGCGGGGCGTGAGCTTCGAGGTGCCGGAGGGCGATTATGTCGCCATCATGGGACCCTCGGGGTCCGGGAAGAGCACCCTGCTTAACCTGTTGGGTTGCCTCGATCGTCCCAGTTCCGGCAGCCTGTTTCTCGGAGACAGCGACGTTGCGAAAATGAGCGACGACGATTTGTCGTTCGTGCGGGCGTCGAGAATCGGTTTCGTGTTTCAGTCTTACAATCTCATACAGCAATTGACGGTCGTCGAGAACATCGAGGTACCGCTGTATTACCAAGGCGTCGTTTCCGCAGCCAGTCGCAAACGCTGCCGACAACTCGCGGAGATGGTCGGACTCGGACAACGATTAGGCCACCGCCCCAACCAGCTTTCCGGCGGTCAGCAGCAACGTGTGGCCATCGCGAGGAGCCTCGTGAACGATCCGTATTTTATTCTTGCGGACGAACCCACGGGTAATCTCGATTCGCAGACCACCGAGGAAATCCTGGGCCTGTTTAAGGAACTGAATTCCAAAGGCAAGACCATCATCCTGGTGACGCACGAAGACGAAGTAGCGCGGCACACCAAGCGAGTGATTCGACTGCGAGACGGTCTCATCCAATCTGACTTGAGGAACTGATGATCGTTTTCTTACGAACCTGGGCTCTCGGCTTGAAGAGCTTAATGCTCCATCCGATGCGGTCGTTGCTGACGATCCTCGGCATTTTCATCGGCGTAGCCAGCGTGATCTGGCTGCTCGCGATCGGCGAAGGAATCAGCCGCGAGGCACAGAAGCAAATCGAGGGTCTGGGAGCGGAAAACATTCTGGTGCGGTCCGTGAAGCCGCCCAGCGAAGCGACCGCGAATGTCCGCGGGGCTGTTCCGTACGGATTGACGCGGGATGAGTTCGATACGCTGGTGCAAACGATTCCGACGCTGAAGAGCGCGATTCCGATCCGCGAAATGCGCCGCCAGATTCGTTATCAGGGACGTCTGATCGACGGCCGGTTGGTGGGATGCACTCCCGAATACGCCGACGTCACGAGATTGGAACTCGATCGTGGCATCTTCATCAGCGACGAACACAATCGAAAGCGCCAATCGGTGTGCGTACTCGCTGCTCGCGTTGCGGAGAAACTGTTCCCGTTCGAAGACCCGATCGGTCGACGCGTCTACTTGGCCGATCACACCGACTACTACACGGTGATCGGCGTACTCAAGCCCAAAAACGCAACCGCCGCCATCGGCGGTTCGCTCGACTCCCAAGACTTTTCCAACGACATGTACATTCCGATCGCGACCTGCCGTCAGCGGATCGGCGATATCGTGATCACGCGCGGCAGCGGAACATTCAACGGCGAAATCCTGCAGCTCAACCAAATCACGCTGCGCGTTCAGGGCGTGGACAATGTGTTACGAACGGCCGACTTGGTCAAAGAAACACTGAAATCGCATGACCGCAAGCAGGATGTCGCCATCGTCGTCCCGTTGGAATTGCTCGAGCAGGCGCGAACCACCAAACTGATGTTCATGGTGTTCATGGGACTGATCGCTGCCATCTCGCTGCTGGTTGGCGGTATCGGCATTATGAACATCATGCTCGCTACGGTGACGGAACGAACTCGAGAAATCGGCATTCGACGCGCTCTCGGGGCCCGTCGACGCGACATCGTCCGCCAATTTTTGATTGAGACCGTATCGTTATCCGTGGTCGGCGGGGCTACAGGCATCGCGGCCGGTTTTCTGTGTCCGATCATTATCGGCGCGAGCCGCGATTTCGCCTTTGACAAATGGCCCGAGGTGATGACCTCGCTGCCGGCCGTCGTGAAATCGGTCGAACCGAAGATTGTCCCGATCTCCATTCCGCTGGCCTTCGGGATTTCGGTCATCGTCGGAGTGCTATTCGGAATCTATCCAGCCATCCGCGCTGCCAAGATGGATCCCATCGAGGCCCTACGCCACGAGTAGAGTCGGGCCGGTCCCGCCATGAATCACGGCCTCGCCAGCGATCCCTTGCCCATTCCAAGACACACACCTTTCCTATCCGACCCATTCCAAGACACACACGTTTTCGATCCGATGCTGGCAAATAATGTGTGTGTCTTGGAATCGAGGATCGGCGGCGAGACCTGGGGCACGCCGGCATCGCCCCGTGAGTCTGCCACGTTGGACGCAGAGGCGCCCCGTAGGCGATTTTGAGCCTCGCCGTGCATCGAGCAGATGCAATTCGCAGAAGACGTCCAGATCGCGTGATGCTCACGCGTCTGACGCATGTCGAAAGAGATGAAAGATTTCGGTGAGCAGCGCGTCCCAGGGTTGACCTAGGTAGCGCCGGCCCGCGGTGATAGCCGCTTGCCGCGGATCCATTTTCGTCCGCGACGCGCTGCCTCCCGCTCCAGCGCCTCAAAGGAACCTCGTGCGGTGCGACCTTTTTGGCCGAAGCTCGCCACAAGCTCCGGCCAACTGGCCACGTCGATTCTCAGCCGCTGGGCAATCGGCGCAAGGTCGTCGGGGATCTTGCCCCGCTTCCCTTTCACCGCCTGACGACCCGTCCAATCGATCAGTCGGAGATAATCGGCCAGCGTAATCGGCAGGAACCCCTTGTTGGACGCCCGTGGCGCGGGGAATGTGTTCGCCATGGCCATCGCCCGAGCTGCGGAAACGCCGGCCATCGCTTGGTCCCCCAGGAGACTCAAACGGCTAAGCCATGCATCCGAGAGCCGCGTTGATCCCTTCCCTGCTCGCCGCCTCGCCGCGGGGCGTCGTGACGGATTCTCGACGTTCGCGACGTCGCAGTCCGACGAGGTTTTCTCTTCTTCCCTCAAGGTCGCAGCATCTTCGTTGTCCGGAGCGTCTGGTTCTACGCTTTGACCATCAATTTCCTCCGAGTCACCCGCACGATCGGCGCCCGCCTCGGCAAGCAGTCGGTTTGCCGCTTCCTGGACGTCGGCCTGAGCGATCATCTCCGCCTGATCGTCGGCCGTGGTGTTCAGCGCCTCAGGCCCAAAGACCGACAGCAGCATTTCACGAACCGTCACCATCCGAATACCGAGCGAAGTATGCGAACATTCCTCGGGAGCGACCGCAATCTGCGCGCGTACCGGGTTCAGATTGATATACATGCTGCAGGCCAGCGCG
>JBJOLO010000215.1:0-3423 GCA_046045565.1 Planctomycetota bacterium
GAGTTCGAACGCATTCGCAATCACTTGGCCGACCAAGGTGGTAAACCACCACGCGCTGGACACGGGTAGTCGTTGGTCGTCTTTCCCATACGGTTCGGCGGACCGCCGCAACCACGGGCGTTCTTGCTGCGCGATGCGCGAACTGTTAATTTGTCCAGCATGAACGCTCGGAACGCCTCGAGCGTTGGCACCGGTGCCGTCGCCTCGTCGTCCGAGACGCACACGGCTCATCCGCATCGATCAAGAAGGGAAACCATCGCCATGCCCCAACGTTCCACCGCTGTGAATTCAAGCGTGCCGTATGAACCACGTTTCGCCATTCAGCGTCGGCGATTCTTGCAAGCGTCGGCAGCCAGCCTCGCCTTTTCAACCCTGGGGGCCTACGGACTCGAAGTGGTCCATCAAAAGCCGCTGCGCGTCGGACTGATTGGAGCCGGTTGGTACGGCAAAAGCGATCTCTGGCGTTTAATGCAAGTTGCTCCCATCGAAGTCGTTTCGATCTGCGATCCGGACCAGCAGATGTTAGCCGAATCGGTATCGATCGCGCGCGAGCGTCAGAAAAGCAAACAGGCGCCGCGCACCTACCGCGACTACCGAGAAATGCTGAAAGAGAAGGACCTGCAAGTGGTGCTGGTCGGATCCCCCGATCACTGGCACGCGCTGCATGCGATCGCGGCGATCCAATCGGGCGCCGACGTGTATTTGCAAAAACCAATTAGCTGCGATGTGATCGAAGGCGAAGCGATCCTCGCGGCGGCGCGCAAACATCAGCGCGTTGTGCAAATCGGAACGCAACGCAAAAGCACGCCTCACTTGATCGACGCGAAGAAGCAAGTTATCGAGGCCGGATTGCTCGGCAAAGTCGGGCACGTGGATATGTGCTGTTACTATCACATGCGGGCCAACGGAAATCCGCCCGTCGAATCGGTCCCCGATTTTCTCGACTATGACATGTGGACCGGGCCGGCGCCGCTCCGCCCCTACGATGGACTGCCGCATCGACGCTGGTGGCGAACTTTCATGGAGTACGGAAACGGCATCGTCGGCGACATGTGCGTACACATGCTCGATACCGTTCGCTGGATGCTCGGCCTTGGCTGGCCGAAACGCATCAGCTCCTCGGGCGGTATCTTCGTGCAGAAGGATGGAAAATCGAACATCACCGACACGCAATCCGCCATTTTCGAATTCGATCAATTCCACGCCGTGTGGGAACATCGAACGTGGGGGAATCCGACCGACCCGGATTACCCGTGGGGCTTATTCATTCATGGTGAAAAGGGCGTACTGAAAGCCAGCACCATGCGGGCCGATTTCATTCCGCACGATCCCAAAGAAAAGCCGCTACACTTCGATTGCTTTTTCGAACGCGAAAAGTATCCCGAAGACAATACGGAAAAAGATATCGAACTCAATGCCGCCCCCGCCACGCGCTTGCATATGCTCGACTTCCTGGCGGCAATCGACAAACGCAGCCGGCCTGTTGCCGACGTCGAGCAAGGCCACATTTCTTCGGCGAGTTGCATCCTTGCCAACGTCGCCATGCAGGTTGGGCGTTCCGTGGTCTACGATCCCAAAAAACGCGAAGTCACCGGCGATGCCGAGGCAACCAAGTTGCTCCGCCGCGCCTATCGCGGAGATTGGAAACATCCGGAACCCGACTCGGTCTAGCATCCTTCGCCGACCGTCAGCAGTCCTACGGCGTTTTCTTTTCTTCCATCGCTTTCAAGCCAGCCCCTTTGCGGGCATGGGCAATGACAAAGTCGACTAATTCCTGACACTGGAAGAATCCGACCCACATGTTGTGCCCTTGGCCTTCCGGCACGATCAACTCCATTTTGCCGCCGAGTCGCTCATAGCGTTTTTTGACTTCACCCGAGTTGGCTTCCAGAGGCACCACTTGATCGACGTCACCGTGGATGGCGAAGAGCGGGATTTGCGACTTCGCCATCGCTGCAAGGCGATCGATCGGATTATGTTCCGGAAGTTTTGCCGTGAGTTCCTCGGGGGTCAGCCGGAAGGCTCCTGCGGCATTCTTCACTCCCGGGTAACTGGTGACATTGCAGACAGGGTAAATCCCTGCGAATCCAGCGACCTTGTCGGCGTTCTCGACGGCCCATCCGAGCGTCATCAGTCCACCACGACTGCGACCGAGCAAAACAGGACGCGGCGCAAACTTTCGTTGCTCGGTCAGTTGCTTATGAAACGCCGAGAACAAAGTTCGGCCCTCGGGGCTTCCGAACGATTCACCCACATCGATTCCCGCGATCGCCACGCCTGCGTTTAAGAATCGCTCGAACATCCACCGCTCTTCGGGCCCCGGCAATCCGGGCAGCGTGGGCGCGTACCACACCCACGGGATGCCGGTACCCTCGCTATCCGGCTTCGAGTCTACCTTGGGCATGATGACAAACGCGACGCGCCCCGAAACCAACAACGTTTCGCCAGGCAGAGGCAGATTTTTTTCCGGCGGCTTTTCTTCTGCTAAGCTTCGACTCGCCAGTCCCGCCCCGATGACGACTCCCAGCGCGAGGATCACTTGTTTGACCATGGTCACGTATCGGCCTCCTGGAAAGGACTCCTGGAAAGGAATGGATTGCAGCTCGGCTGTCGCTCTATTCAAACGGCGCAGCGATGCCGCCGCCAGTATGCAAGACGGAATTCCCCAGGCAGTGGCTCGACTGAAAAAAGCGCTCGCCCGGTTCCTCTGCGATGCATGGCTCTCCAACATGCATCGTTGCCGTTCAACCATCGGGGATCTTCAGCGACGACAGCAATGAGACGGGATCGTTTCCCGCAGGAGACACGACCGCATTACCCTTGCGTCAGCAGCGTCGACCCGCTACGTCCCCAGTTGCAGTTCCCAGCCGATGGCCCGATACTGTCGGTCCCAATTTTGATTTCACTCAGGAGCCTGAAACATGCGAATTTGTTCCTCACTGCTTGGACTCTTCCTCGCCCTCGTCGTTGCGATGCCGCTGGCTGCTCAATCGAAGCAGCAACCGGTGCGCATGGGGTGCGGACTCATGACATTCGACACGGTTCCCGGTTGGGGCTTGCGTCCCGACGGCAAATCACCGCTGGGCCCGACGCACGGCGCCGTGGTAATCGACGAAGCGGGGAACATTTACACCAGCACGAACCAGGGCGTTTTTGTTTTCTCGCAAGACGGCATGGTGATTCATTCGTATCTCGGCAAGGACTACTCCGAGATGCACGACATGGAGATCCGCAAGGAAGGGGACACGGAATACATCTACGCGGCGAGGAACAACAATGCGGAAGGGCTGAAGTTTGAAGCGAAGACCGGCAAGATCGTGCTGAAGTTGCCGTATCCGCCGGAATCGGGCCTGAAGCTGGATCGCTTCAATCCCACGGCGATTACCGTCGCACCGAATGGCGACATCTACCTTTCGAACGGCT
>JBJOLO010000224.1:0-3680 GCA_046045565.1 Planctomycetota bacterium
TCGGCGGGTGGCGTTTCGGAAGCGCCCAAGGCGTAAGCCACACCACGCATGTCGCGCAGGTCTTTGACTGTCGCACCGCCTGCCAGGCGATGGGCGATCTCAAGAATCAGTGACTCGCCCATCCCGAAGACCAGCAGGTCGGCTTTGCAATCAAGCAAGATGGAGCGGCGGACCTTGTCGCTCCAGTAGTCGTAATGAGCTAAACGGCGAAGCGACGCTTCCACCCCGCCCGCAATGACCGGAACGCCTTGATAGGCTTCGCGAGCTCGCTGACAGTAGGCGAGTGTCGCGCGATCGGGTCGCCGTCCGATCCGCCCGCCCGGCGAGTACGCATCGCTATTACGGACTTTGCGATTCGCGGTGTAATGGTTGATCATCGAATCCATGTTGCCGGCGCTGATCGCGAAGAACAGCCGCGGGCGACCGAATCGCTTCCAGTCGGAGCATGATTGCCAGTCCGGCTGGCTGATGATACCAACGCGAAAACCGGCCGCCTGCAGGACGCGGCCAAGCAGGGCCATCGCGAAACTGGGGTGGTCGATGTAGGCATCGCCCGTTACGAATACCACATCGACCTGATCCCAGCCCATGTCCCGCATCTCTTGGGCGGTGATCGGCAGAGGCTTGGCAGCCTCGGCCAAACGCGGGAGCTTTGCGAGGGGATCGACGGAGGGAGTGTCGTCGCGGAAGATAGGCAGTTCGAGCGGATTGGAGACCATTCCCCTAGTGTCCGACAAGCGGTCGTCGGGATCAAGGGAACGGTTCGCAGAATCCGGCCCCACTTGGCGATTTAACCGGTTAAGATAGGACAGTCGCACGGGTCATTCCCGGGGTGACTCACGGGAGGGGGAATTCAATTCGAGGTGTTATGAAGCGGGACGGATCGCAGGTTTTTCACGTGTCGGCTGCCCAAGCGGGTAGGACCCTGGCATCGTCGTTGCGCGGTTGGCAGCCGCAACTATCCTGGTCGAAAGTGCGTCGGGAAATCGAATCCCGACGGGTCCAAATCAACGGAAATTTGTGTTTGGACGAAGAGCGACGATTGCGGGAGGGCGATGTGGTGAAAATTCTCAGCCACTCGCTCGCCCCTCTGCCCGAGCTAAGCGATGTCAAAGTGCGCTACCTGGACGCCCACATCGTCATCGTGGAAAAACCGGCCGGCTTGACCACCATGCGACATTTTGAGGAGCGGAACTGGTCGGATCGTCGACGTCAGAAACAACTGACGCTGCAGGAGATGCTCCCGCGAATCATTGAGGACTACGAGGAGTCGCGTCGTCGCCAGCGAGCGGGTCGTCATGCCAAGCGGCGCGATGAATCACGGACGGACAAGCAGGCCCCCGCGCGACGCCTGCCGCCCGTCCGCCCCGTCCATCGACTCGACCGCGATACCAGCGGATTGATGGTCTTTGCCCGAACCGTTCCCGCTGAGCGTCAACTCGTGCAGCAATTTCGCAAACATACCATCAAGCGATCGTACCTGGCCGTGGTTCACGGGCACCCCGAGGCACAGACCATTCGCTCTTCGCTGGTTCGAGATCGTGGGGACGGACGGCGGGGCAGTACATCGTTGCCAGAAGCAGGCCAGCATGCTGTTACGCATATGCGCCCTATCGAGCGACTTGGTGAGTACTCGCTTATCGAATGCCGACTCGAGACCGGACGCACCCACCAGATTCGCATCCATCTGTCGGAACTGGGGCATTTTCTGTGTGGCGACAAGGTGTATTGCCAACCACTGTTTCAAAAGCCCCGCGTTGACAAAAGCGGCGCACCAAGACTTGCCCTGCACTCCAAAGAAATCGGTTTGGTCCATCCTCTGACCGGCGAGTCGATTCACTTTACGATGGACCTGCCGGAGGACTTGCGAAGTTTTATTGATCGCCTGCGTGCGAAATCAAAATCCGGAAGATCGCTGCGGGAATCTTCGTCGGACGAAACCCGCACCGATTCCTGAGCGGCCCAAGCAGGTCATCCGTTGCGTACGGTCTCTCTGCCCGGATTGGTAGTTTCGTGCCGATCTGCGAACGCTCACGGGTGCGGGGAATTCGGTTGACATGCTTCACGGTGCGACCGGGCAGCAGCGACGTAGTGTTCGGCGGCATGACGGATTTTCTCCTGGTCGCGAGGTTCGGCTATCCGTTTCACCTTGGCCGGGATCCCCATGGCAATGGAACCGGGCGGGATCTCCGTTCCCTCGGTGACGATCGCCCCCACGGCGACGATGCTGCCCCGGCCAATGCGGGCTCCGTTCATCACGACCGATCGCATCCCGATCATGACGTCGTCTTCGATGATCGCTCCGTGAACGATCGCCGCATGGCCCACCGTAACGCGGTTGCCCAATATGCAGGGAAAACCGGCGTCGGCATGGAGCATGCAGAGGTCCTGAACGTTGGTGTCGTCACCGATACGTATTTGTTCCACGTCGCCTCGAATGACGGTCTGGTACCAAATGCTTGACCGCTCGCCAATACACACATCTCCAAGCACAACCGATCCGGGTGCGATCCAGGCTGTATCGGCGACCTTTGCTTTCTGAAATCGACATTGTTCAACGCGGATACGGTCGCTCATGGGGCTTTCTTCTCTCCAGGTTCCCTCGAAATAGGTCGCTGTCCTGGCCAGGGTATCATTTTCACGGCCAATCGGCCGACTAGCGGGCTGGTAGATCGCCATGGAGGTGGCGAACCCGCTCGGGGACTCGTATCGTACCAGATCGCCCGGCATGGCAAGGGCCCGGAATCGACTGGCAGCGAGGTGGGGAGGGCAACTGGAGTCATGTCAAATGAACGGTTAAGATCAAGTCCCAGAGTTTCGAAGCGGAGTGGCATGCGCCGAGGGGCGATGTGACAACGCTGCGGTATCGCCTTGAGGAGCCCGGCTCGAGCGGGAATCAATCCATGGTAGCGAAGTGGTCATGGCGTGAGGTGCGCTTTCGAACAGCCGTTTTTGTCGGCTGCATCTTCGCAGGTTGCGCATTCGCAACCGCGGCCGATTATCGTTTAGAGCCGTTAAAGGATGGTAAGCCCGAAGGGGTTTCGCCTGCGATCGCGGAGCAACTGGGCGAGGGCATAAAAATCGTTCGCGGCAGTTCGCGAACGGTCTGTGAGATCTGGTGGTTCAAAGAGTGGTCGGCATCAGCCGAGAAGCCGGTAGCGGGAGTTCTTTACCCGTTTACTCCCGGACAGATGGTGGGGGTGCTGCGGTTCCCTCGCAAATCAACCGACTTTCGCAATCACAGTATCAGCGAAGGTACCTACACGCTTCGCTATGCCTTGCAACCGGTCGATGGAGCTCACGTCGGTACTTCTCCGACTCGGGACTTCTTGCTGCTGACTCCGGCGGATGTGGATTCGAAGCTGGATATCCCCGACTACAAAACGTTAACGAAGCAAAGCGGTAAATCCGTGGGAGCGTCCCACCCGGCGCTGCTTTCGCTGCAGAAAGCCTCGGGCGAGACCGGCTTGCGACACGACGAGCAGCGAGACTGGTGGTTGCTGGCCGTTCCCGGAAAATTGAAATCCAGCGACAAATTGTCGGATCTGCAATTAGAACTGGTCGTCGTTGGCCACGCAGACGAGTAAGCGAGCAGCACGGTAGGCCGATGATGGTTTCCGTTCCAAGTCGATGGTGGTCAGGATCCGCAGCAGTTCCGAACTCGAGACGGTGGTTCGTTT
>JBJOLO010000254.1:0-4386 GCA_046045565.1 Planctomycetota bacterium
CGCGCTGGCAGAGACCGTCGATCCGCAACTCCGTACGATTCTCGCCGAATCCCCGTCCTCGATCGCCGCCGCGGAGCTCCACCAGCTTTTCCTCGCGGAACTCACCCGACGCAAACGGATCAAGGCGGTGCCCCATGCTCGTTCGCACGCGGTGACGCTGGAGCAACGATTGGCCCAAGCTCGTCAGAAGATCGTTGCTTCGCATCGTCGAACGCTTGACCAGGAACTGCTCACGCGTGCTCGGGAGACACTCGGGCGCGTGGCAATGGAGGAGGTGCTTGCTCACGGACCACCGCCAAACGACGACGAGTTGCGTCGGGAGTTCGGCCGCCTCCGAGCCTTCCGTCTGGCACCGCCACAACCACAGCGAAGTGGTCATCACGGACTGGCGAATTACGAGCCGGCCGCTTTCGATCCGTTACCACGGTTCGACGCGCTGCACGCGGAGTTTACCAGGCCGATCGCGTCGGATTTGTCGCTGCGGCGCAAGCGTCGCGAGGAGCTCGTCGGTTTTGACGGTGAATTAGACCGAGCCGTCCCCATGCCGGGTTGGACCAATGTCTGGACGATGCCGATCCAAAATCGCGTGGATATGTTGGCCACGGGCGTGAACACGACCGTCGGCATCCGTGTTTTGGGGACACAACTGGATGACGTGGTGGCCACGAGTCAAGCGATTGCGGAGACCTTGCGTGATGTTCCCGGCGCAGTGGATGTGATCGCCGATCCGATCCGCGGCAAGGGATACCTGGATATCCGCGTCAACGCCCAAGCGGCCGAGCGAGCCCGATTGCCGCGCAGCGTTGTCCATCATGCGATCGAGGCGTCTATGGGTGGGACGGTGGCGGCCACGATCGTCATGCATCGACAACGCGTTCCGATTCGCGTGACACTTGCCATGGGTGATCGCAGCGACCCCGACAACATCCTGCACGTGCCAGTGGCCGCAGCAGGATTCGTTTCCATGGCAGATCACGAAGATACGGTGCCTACATGGGTTACCCTGGGCGACGTAGCGGATGTCAAGCTGGCGGAAGGTCCGGCGACTATCAAAAGCGAAAAAGGTCTGCTGCGCAATTATGTGCGATTCAATATCCGCGGCCGGGAGGTGCTCAGCATGGTCGCCGAGGCACAGCAACGCGTTGCCGAGCGTGTGCCGTTGCCGGAAGGCGTGTTCCTGGAGTGGACAGGTCAGTACGAACATCAGGCGCGGGCGCGACGCACTCTGTGGATCGTCGCGCCGCTGGTGCTGCTGTCGATCTTCGGCATTCTTTGGGCGACATACAGGGACTTGATGGATGCCTTGCTGATCGTTCCCGCCGTGCTCGGAGCGCTCGCAGGAGGATTGGTCGCGCAAGTTCTGCTAGGGGATCGGCTCTCCATCACGGTCGCAATCGGATATGTCGCTTGCTTCGGAATGGCGGCCTCTACCGGCATCATCATGCTGGTTTATTTGCGAGAAGCAGTGGAGCGTGCCGGTGGATTGTCGGCTCTGACACTGGACCAGCTTCGCCAAGCTGTATTGGACGGCGCGACGCAGCGTTTGCGACCGAAAATCTTGACCGAAGCCACCACCATCCTGGGCTTAGCCCCGATGCTCTGGGCCACCGGCACCGGATCGGAGGTCATCCGCCCGATGACCGCGCCGGTGCTGGGTGGGATTCTGATCGCCGATGAGGTCATCGACTTGCTGGTGCCCGTGCTCTTTTATGCGGTGCGCAAATACCGTTGGCAACGACTTCGAAAGCCGGCCACGACTTCCTAATCGCTCCGAAATTCCCCGCTGGTCAGCCGAGTCAGCCGGTGCCGGTTTGGCGTTCTGCGAATCGCCGATATAATCTCCACACCGAAGGGAGGCAAACGATGGCGGCAAGTGAAATTCCTCTTCGAAAAATCGATCACGTCCGATTTTTCGTGGGCAATGCCCGACAGTCTGCGTATTTTTATCGCAATGCCTACGGCTTCGATGTCGTGGCCTACGCCGGACTGGAGACCAAGGTAAAGCACGAAGCTGGCTATGTGCTCCAGCAAGGTGGAATCACATTCGTGTTGGTCTCGCCGCTCCGGGCCAGCCACCCCGATGCGCATCGACTCAGCCTGCACGGCGATGGAGTTGCCGACATCGCACTGCAAGTCGATGATGTCCGAACGACATACAATATGGCTGTCGAGCGGGGTGCGGTTGGCGTCAAAGGCCCCACCGTACTGGAAGACGACTACGGCCGCTATGAATTCGCCACGATCCGCGCTTACGGCGACACGACACACTCATTCGTAAACCGCGACCACTACAAAGGCCCTTTCGCGCCCGGCTTCACTCCCATCGATCCCTCACGGTACAACCCCGCCACGTACCATCCGACCGGCCTGCTCGCGATCGACCATATCGTCGGCAACGTCGAAGAAGGCAAAATGAATGAGTGGGTCGATTTCTACAGGAAGGTCCTGGGCTTCGAGCAACTGGTATCGTTTGACGACCAGGATATTTCTACCGAGTACTCTGCGCTGATGTCGAAGGTTGTGCAGAGCGGACGAGGACGCATCAAATTTCCCATTAACGAGCCGGCGACGGGACGGCGCCGCAGTCAAATTGCCGAGTACATCGACTTTTATGGCGGCGCCGGCGTACAGCATCTTGCCTTGGCAACCAACGACATCATCGCATCGGTTCGGGCCTTGCGCGCCAACGATGTCAGCTTTCTCCGCGTACCGAAGACGTACTACGAGTCTTTGACCGATCGCGTGGGCAATATTCGCGAAGACATCGCGGAACTCGCGGAACTGGGAATCCTGGTCGATCGCGACGACGAAGGTTACATGCTGCAGATCTTTACCAAACCGGTCCAGGACCGCCCCACGCTGTTCTTTGAAATCATCCAGCGCGAGGGATCGAAGAGCTTTGGCAAAGGGAACTTCAAGGCACTTTTTGAAGCGATTGAGCGCGAGCAGATGCTGCGCGGGACGTTGTAAATGGACCACGCAACTCGTCAGCCGACAGATCATCAGGGCAGCCCTGCGAAGCTGAACTTATCGTCCATCACGAGCATTCGCGACTTTTACGCGTTCGAACAGCACGTGAAGACTTGTCGCGCTCATCGCGGCTTCGGCATGATTCCGCAGTGGTATCAGGTTCCGGTGTTTTATTTCTCCAACGCGACGGCTGTAATTGGCGACGGCGACAGCGTTAGCGCTCCGCAGGGCTGCGAGGAGCTGGACTTCGAATTGGAACTGGCGTGCATCGTCGGTCGCGTGGCTCACAATCTACCGGCGGATGATTCGGCCATGGATTGCCTTGCGGGATTCACGATTTTCAACGACTGGTCAGCTCGCGATCTGCAACGCGTTGAGATGGCAGTTGGGCTTGGACCAAGCAAGAGCAAAGACTTCGCCAACAGTTTAGGGCCGCAGCTCGTGCCGTGGCACGACTTGCGAGATTGCTATCGCGACGGGCGCATGCAGTTGGAAATGACGGCCACGGTGAACGGTCGTGAGCTATCCAGGGGCAACGCCAGTTCGATGTATTGGACATGGCCGCAGATCCTGGCGCACGCGAGTCGTGATACCGTGCTTCGACCCGGCGATGTGATCGGTTCGGGCACCGTGGGGACCGGGTGCATTCTGGAATTGACTCCGACCGCGGTTGGCGGGTGGCTCAAACCGGGCGACGTTGTCGAATTGACGATCGAACGAATTGGAACGCTGCGAAACCGTGTAGTGGAACGCAGCATGAACCCTACCTGAGCAGAACGAGACGAAGCATGGCGCCGTATCGACGACTGGGCAGCATTCCGCCTAAGCGGCACATTCACCATCGCACGAAGCCGGGCTATCGCGACGAAGGGATTTACTACGAGGAGGTGGTCACCTCCGAGGGCTTCGACCGCGCGTACAGCATCCTCTACCACCTAAGGCCGCCGACGCGAGTGAAACACGTCGCCTCGGCAGGGCGGACGGAGATCGCAACGGCAGCGTCCGACGTGCTGCGGCATATTCACTTGAAGTCGGGCCAGATCCCCGCATCAGGCGATCCCATTACTGGTCGCGTCCCTTTATTCGTGAACAGCGATGTCGTCATCTCGCGATGTCGCCCCGCAACCAAACAACTCGAACTCTATCGCAACGCCGTCGCTGACGAAGTGCTATTCGTTCACCGTGGCCAAGGGCGCCTGATCACGCATTTTGGAATCCTCCCGTTTCGAGACTTCGACTACATCGTGATTCCCAAGTGCACTACTTACCTGATCGAGTTTGACAACTGCGAACGACCGTCGGACTTGCTGGTGATCGAGGCGAACGGACGCGTTCGCTTTCCCTCCCGCTACCTGAATCCAGATGGCCAACTGCGATTGGGTGCGCCTTTTAGCGAGCGAGACCTGCACGGCCCTG
>JBJOLO010000272.1:0-8642 GCA_046045565.1 Planctomycetota bacterium
CTCCCCAATCGCATCTGCATCGCGCTTGGCATACGCATCGGTAAACGCCTGTGCGCTGGCCCAAAAAGGTTTTTCTGCAGCGGGAATCTCCGCCGCCTTCTCCTTCTCCTTTTCCTTCGCCGGCGGTTGGGTGTAAGCCCAACGCGCTCCAGCGATCGTGGCAATCAAAAACAGAGAGCCGATGATCAACCGCTTTTTCATTCTTCGTTTCCCCTGGAAGCGTTCGAAAAGAAGTCTGCAGGACATGTCGCGAGCGATCTGCGACGATCGAAACGAAAACGCCCGCTCGCAACCGAATCTACCACATCACGGGGGTGGTTTGCCAACGGGTGGCGTGAAGAATCCGTCACGCCACGAACGCGAACTCCCGCTCGAGTTTCAACGCGGCATTTGCGACTTGCGCAGCCTGTGCGATATCGCTCGATTGCACGGTCGTCCTGACACATCGCCCGGCTGCACGGGCGTCGCGCAAAATGGCCCGGCTGCACGGGCGTCGCGCAAAATGGCCCGATTGCACGGGCGTACTGCAAAATGGCCCAATTGCGCGGGGTCGCGCAACATCGCACTTATCAGGCGGGCGTCCAGCGCAATCGCCACTGTTGATCGCAAACGACAAACTCGACGCGACCACTCAATCGTGATCCGCACAAAGCCGCTCGAAAGAAATCGGGGCCCTGCTCTAACACGCCAAAGGTTCCGACCTCCCATTGCGAGACAACACCACGGTCGCCGCTGATCGGTCCTTCATAGTTGAGGTACTCGCGCCGATGCGGCGCAAGCGAACGGCAGGGAACGTCGCATGCGTGCTCCGCAGAGATCGCCTGATCGACCGCCCAGGTTTGCAACGGACCGTCACCGTCGATCTCGAAAAGCCAGTCGTAGTGCGAAGCGCCCGGTTCGGCACGCACGTGGTGCAAGATCACAAATCGAAACATGCGCGCAGTTTACTCGACGACGTTCAGACGTGCCTGGCCGGCAACACCCAGTGGCGATCGCAAACTTTTCACTTGCACATCAAAGTTGTAGGCACCCGCCGCTTTCGCCTTCACTTGGACCACGATTCGCTTGCTCGCCGGTTGCGGACCCAATTGCGGGAGGATAGGGAACACCAGGAGTTTCGGGTCGCTGACGGGCGGCCAGTCACCCGGCGGCGCGCCGGTGATATCGCCGATTTCCACGCCGTCCGGAATGCGCATCGACAACACCAGATTGCGATCTTCCACCGGTTGATTGTTGCTGATCAAGATCACCAAGTCGGTGGCCTTGCCGACCGTTGCGGGATTATCGAGCGTTCCCAGGCTGAGCGCGAGTTCGTCCTGGCCTCCGCGTTCCTGGGGTGCTGCGGCACCCGCGCCCGCGTCCGGCATCGCCGGTCCGGCAGCACCGCCACCCGCAGATCGATCGTCGATAATCTCCAAGGAAGTCTGATCTTCGACGATCAAGTTCGGGTTCGCAGTCGCACGGACGCGGCATACGGCCGACGTGCTGGCGTTTAAGCAGAGATAGTCAATCAGCAGCACTTTCTTTTCGCTGGGGAATAACGTGCGGAAGTCCCAAACCAGCGGCGACCGGCTTTTGGGATCGAATCCGCCCGTCGCGTTTTTTGGATCGAGCGACGAATCAAATTCAACGGCCACGCGCACGTTGTTGAGCGCCTGGTTCGAAACATTTTCGACATCGATCTGGTAGCGAACTTTTTCTCCCACGCGAGCCTGATTGCCGCCCGTGATGCGAGCCCGCAATTTGGCACTCGCCGGCAGCCCGCCTGCCGGCATCACCGCCTTTACACAGCCTCGCGCACTGCTCGAGCCCGCGCCATCGGCTGTGACTTGCAACGTATGGCAGTGCGTGCCCGGTTCGCGAATCCGGAACGTCAGATTGACGGGGATGGTCTCACCGGGCTGCATCAACGGAATCACCCGATCAATCATCTGACCGGCTTGGCTGACATGGGAAAGGCCGGGATCGAAACGATCCACCAATCGCACGTTGTTGAGCGGCGTGTCGCCGCGATTGGTCAGTTCCACCTGAAACTGGACCTCGCTGCCGACTTCCCCCGTATCCGGACCGCGCATCGAGATGGAAATCGTCGGCTCGAAAACCCGCATGCGATCCAGGCAATCTTCGGCCAACAGTCCATCGGCGCTCTGCGCCCGAGCACAGAACTTCACATCGCCGCCGCGCAAGGCCTCGAATGTCGCTTCCATCGACCGCGTCGATTGGCCGGGCAGGTCGCCGAGATCCCACTCCACGCGATCGGGAAATTCGCGAGCCGCAACGTTGCTACCGACATACTTCCAGTTGGGCGGCACATTCGCGCTGACCACCACGCCTCGCGCCGGCATATCGCCGTAATTGGAGACATCAAGCCGCACGGGAAAGGTGGACCCGACCGGATTCGATTGCGAGCCGGTGATTTTTACGGCAAGTCCCGGCGCGCTCCACGTCACCGTCGAAGCACCCTGACCGAGAATCGTGCGGGGCAAATCGCCGCTGGCCAGCGCCGGGCGAATCACCTGAATCACCACCGGATACGAACCGGGATTGTCGTTGTTCGGACGTACGTAAACGCTCGCGTGACCATTGGCATCGGTTACGACATCGACGGCACGATCGGTGCGATCGGCGGCGGCATCGGATTCTAAAGACGCCGGCATGCCCTCGGGCAATTCGTAACGGATCACCCAATCCTTGAGCGGCGAACCGTTGGTGGCCCGCGTCAACGTGGTCGTCAACTGAATCGGCTCCCCGGCGCGGCCCACCCCAGGCGGAGGAAAGGCCCACTGAACATCCACCCAGTGAATCGTCGCCGTTTGCCGACGCTGATCCCAATTCTCGGCCTTCGGCGCAATCACCGACACGTGACTGGTGCCCTCCGTCGGCGATGTCAGACTGATCCAGGTCTGCCCCCTGCCCACTCGAACATCATCGTACGGCGTACAATTTCCGCGCGTGATTCGATACTCGCTGGTCGCAGTCATCCCCAACGCATAATTGGGACCCAGTTTCTTGGGCGTCTCATGGAAGAACGCGGCAAGATACTCATTCGACGGCCGCCCGACTTCCACAAAATGGCCGACGCTGTCCTGCGTCAAAATCCACTCGATCGGCTGCTTCATCAGGAAATAGCCGTCCGGGCCGCAAAATCCGGTGACCAGCACCACTTCACTATTCACCGTCGCTACGAGCCGAGCCGGATTCAATCGCAATTGATTGCGCCCCGCCGGGATCGAACCTGTCCCGCCAACCAGCCTGATCGCGGGCGGCTCCAGCGGATTCGCCAGCGCCCGTTCCTCATCAAGCAACCGTTGCCCATCAAGCAACCGTTCCTCAACAAGCGATCGCTCTTCGTAAGACAGCCGTGCGACGTCCATCGATTCGGGCAAGGTCGAGTCAAGTCCCAGCGCCTTGCTGCAGGGTCGATCGGGGCACGCCGGAGGATTCGGCGGAACTTTGAACGCCGGCTTTGGTAAACAGGACTCCAGCGTCGTCGATGCCGGTGACGGCAAAAAGAGACGTGAACCGCTAGGGTCGATCGCCGGAAGACGCACTTGAGTACAACCGGTCAATGCGACTAGCACCGTCGCCGCGAGCACCCAACCGCCTTGGACGACTCGGCAACGAAATGCACCTGAAACGGTGCGATGGAGGTTCGCGAAGCGCGTTAACTCCATATTCATCGTTGCATCCTTTGCAGGCGGTTTCCAAACCGGGTAGATCCTTTGAGGCATCGCCACATCCGCGCGGCATCTCGCCTTCGATGAAAACCTAGCACGCAATTCGGCAACAGGTGGCGAAATCGCAACCTGACGATTTAAAAAAACAACACGCTCGGGCAAGTCCTACCGTTTGTAGCGGATGCGCTGACACGACGACGCGGCGGCGTGCATTGGAGCGCACCGAAGCGCGATCGCGCATCCCGACGTCAGCATGATCAGGAGGGCATCATCGCAACGCGAGTCCGGCGAGCGTGTCCCCGATCGAACTGGTGCCGCCGCCCCCCACCCCCACTCAAGACGTACTTTAGGGCGAGCCGGCGGCCGTGCCGAAGATGCCCACGCCGTACCAAACGCCGTTTCGACCGCGTTTCATGTCGAAACCGAAAACCGGATGCGGTGTGCGGACCGCATTCCAATGGCCGGGAGATTGCCGCCAACTGCGTACGCATTCCTTTGCCGCGTCCCATAGCGTCTGCCCCGGCCAACTCTCGGCGCAAACCTCCTGCGGCACTTGCCCATCGCCTAACCTGCCCGCGATGCGATGAAAACGTGTCTCCCAATCGTGATGCCCCTGCACACCTAACTCGGCCTGATACTCCGCGTGCGACTCACACTCATCGGCCAACAGCGGCGTGAAGGCATGCCGCGCACTCTCCGGACTATCTGGATGTGTCCTCACCGCCAGAATCAAGGTGCGTTGCGACAACGATCCTGTCGGCAATCGCAGCAACTCCCGTAACTCCCCAACGGTCGTTGACTCCGTGAACGGCAAGATACTCACGACCCGGTGAAAATGCCTCGACGTCTTGTCGCGCATATCGATCACCGCGACCCCGGGCCGCTCGTGCAAGTCGGCGAATGCCGGATGTGCCATTAATCGCTGCGATAGCACCTCGTCGCTCCCTCGCTCCGACAAACCTGTCGACAGATTGCTCGCGCCTTGCGCCGTGTCCACGCTCGAACTCGATAACCCTTCCGGCGATCCCGCTGGTCGCTGCACCGGGGTCTCTGCCGCAGTCTCCTTGCTTTCGGGCAGCAACTTGTTTTCGGGCAGCAACGCATCCGTGGGCAGCTCGACAAATCGGTGCAGGGCTCGCGTCTCCGCCGACACCGACTCACCCGACCACGCTTCACGCAGCAAGTCCCTCCACTTCTGCGATGGCGAATCAACGAAGCAGATCACCGCATATTGTGCTGACTGCTCGGCGTGACGCATTGCCGTTCGATAATCGCTTTGCCAGATCAAGCCGTCTACCGGCTTGGATGGCGGGCCAACCGAACCCGACGTCACATGATCGTCACCCAACGCACTCTCGTGATCGAGTCGGCCGCACAGCAGCATCGCAAGCACCGCACAGCCTACGCCAAACATCGCCAGTCGAACCCGGCTCCCCGCTGCCTTTGCCCCTACTGTGATGGCCTCGCCTTTGATGGCTTCTTCCTTGATGGCCCCTGTTGTGATAGCCCCTGTTCTCATTGCCCCGCCTGTGTTGTTCCACCTTGTCATGAATCTGCCCCCTCGCAGGTATCGGATCGCTGCATCAAGCTGCGGTGCCGTGCAGTGCGATGCGACATCATCGACTCGCACAACCGCCACACAACGCATGGATGATACCGCCTTTCCCCAACCGGAAATTCGCCTTGTACCGCTCCGCACGGGTCGGAATCGAAAAGTGAACGTTTCTCAAGGCCGTGGTCGATGACGGTAAAGTCGACCCACACTTTCTAAGTTGCCAGGACCTTCCGTTTTGAAAACTTCACGTAGCCTAAATTATCGAATCATGCTAAGACAGTGGTTCGTGCATGTTACGGATGGGTTTTCCCTGGGTTCAAGGAGTGGTGCGATGGCTTGGCGTAACGGAATAGCGCTGGCACTTTTGGTGGGGGGTTGCGTTGGGGTTACGGCGGGCCCGTTGAACGCACAAGATACTGCAGCTGCGAACGAATCGATCGCCAACGTGATCGCTCGGCTCAAACCGGCATTCACCCCGGTCTCGGCGGAACAAGTTGCTGGAGCGAAGAAAAATCTGCAGCAGCGCCTGGCGGAGCTCGACGCACTCTTGCGTCGGTCGACGGCCGCCAACCGCAATGAATGGCGAACCTACCTGAAATGGGATGCCCTTGAAGCGCAATTGAAAGCGGAAAAACCCGATTTATCGGAGTTGCAGGCGGTCCAATCGCGATACACGAGCGCGGATCCCGGCCTGGAGTGGGAGCCGATCGTCCAAGCGCGACAAGCCTTGAAGTCGTACATTCACTTGGCCACGTTACACGCGGATGCCAAGGCGGCCGATTATTTCCAATCCGCGTTGGACGAACTCAGCAAACGGGGCGAATCGTACGCCAAGACGCATCAGCTCGAAGACGCCGTAGCGATTGGTCGTGCTGCGGGTTGGCTCGAGCGTTCTCAGCAGGCTCCTGAATTGGTTGCCGCAGTTGGCCAACGCTTCGCCGGCAACAACCTGCAACTGCGTATCTCCCATCGTCTGGCTGCTGCGGGCGTTGAGGAAGCGGTTGACGACACGATGGAAGTTCACGAGAACATCTTGGGAACGAATTTAGTCGGCACCGCACACACGCAAGGCAAGGTCGGTTTAGCCTTCCATCCGAACGCGGATCGTGCGAGCCTGGAGATTCTGCTGAACGGCGAGACCAAATCGGACAACGTGGGCTACCATGGTCCGGTAACGGTTTACACGCGCGGTGTCACACAGGTGGCAGCCTCCAAGCGTATCCATCTCGACGCAAAAGGAATTTCCGCGGACGCTGCAACTGCCAAGTGCGCGACGGAAACGGTCATCGACGACATCTGTGCACGCATGAAACTCCTGGAAAAGGTTGCGTGGAAGCAAGCCGACAAGTCCAAAGGCAAGGCCGAGTCGATTGGCAATCGTCGGGCCGAGCAGCGCGTGTCCTCGCGAGTCGATGAGCAGGCGTCGGAGATGCTCGACAAAGCGAGCAGCACCTACGCAGACAAGATTCGCGGTCCGCTGGTTCGTCGCGACGCATTTCCTCGACGATTGGCCGTCTCGACGACCGCCGATCAGATTCAGGTCAATCTGTTGCAACTCGGTGCGAATCAAGTTGCGGCAGCGACCGCCGCTCCCGAGGTGCCGGGTGAAAAAGATTTGAGCCTGCAACTACACGAGTCGTTTGCGGGAAATCTCAGCGAACTGACGCTGGGCGGTGTGACCGTGACCGATGAGAAGGTCGCAAGCCTTGTGGAAGAAACCACTGGCAACGTGCCCGAAGAATTGCAACTGGGTCCCGAGAAAGATCCGTGGTCGATCACTTTCGCGACCGAGCAACCGGTCAGCACGTTGTTCTCGGCTGAGGGCGTAACGATCAGCATCCGCGGTCGGCGATTCACGCGTGGTGACCAGGAAATCAAGAATCCGATCAAGATTTCTGCGACGTACCGGATCGAAAAGACCGACAACGGCAGCAAGTTTACGCGGCAAGGCGATGTCGACATCGAGTTTATCGGCCAGAAGGGCGGCTTGAGCGTCCAGCAAGTTGCGTTCAAGACCTTCATGCGTCGCAAGTTCGAGGCGTTGATGAAGGCGGAGTTTGTTTCCGAGGGCATCAAGTTGCCCGGCCGTTGGGAGAAGGCTGGAAAACTCGTAGCACAGCACATGCAAGCCGCCGACGGGTGGTTGGCATTAGGCTGGAAACTGCAACCGAATCCGGCCCCTGCTGCCGCCAGTACAGAATCTTCAGGCGATTTCCAAGTGGTAGATGCTCCATGAACCGTTGGGTTGACATCTCGTTTGACTGCCTGCCGCTTCGTTCGGTGACGCGACTCGACATTCCGCTCGACGCGTCACCGAAATTCCGCGCCCGATGCGAACGAATCAAGCAGGCAATCGAAACGCACGGCACGCACAACACCTACTATTTGCATCAGGCTCACTGTGCGTTCCATCTGACCAACGATCCCAACGTCGGCCTGGTTCGGTTTCTGTTTGAAGGAACGGTCTTCACCGACCATGCCGACGCGCGAGCCGAGCATGCGCATCTCACCGTCACTTTGGACGGTGAGACTTGCGAATGGCTGACACCCTCCGATCTGGAGTTCCTGTCGCGATCAGTCACGCCGGCGGTGCTGGTCGAGTTCAATCGGTACATTGCGGCGGGTGACCTGGAGCAGACGAAGAAGCGATTGGAGCTTTTGCAGGCGCAGACCGAGCAATCCGGCGGCTATGTCGGAATGTACCTCTAGCCTCTTCCACCCTCTCACAATCTCGCTCGCTCTCAACCCTATTCGCCGTAGCACGCCATGATCTACTTCGGCATCGATATCGGTTCGTCCTTTATCAAGGGCGCGATACTCGACCCGTCCAACGGCTCACTTTCGAACATCGCCCGACGCCCTTTTCCGTCGCCGATCCGCCCCGCACCGGCAGGCCATTTTGAGATCAATCCGCTCGCGGTCGTACACGCCGTGCAGGAAGTCATCGAATCGCTCGCGAACGCCGATCCGCGGCCATGCAGCGGCATCCTGTTTTGCGGCCAAATGGGCGGCATCATGCTGATCGATCACGACGGCAAACCGCGCTCCAACTATCTCTCTTGGCGCGATCAACGCACAACCGAACCTCACCCGAATGACCACACTCGGAGTGTCCTCGAGGTGCTGCTCGGCCGGATCGATGCACCAACCCTGCGGTCGCTCGGCAATGAAGTCCGCGCGGGCTCGGCTACGAGCCTGCTGTTCTGGCTCCAAGAGCACGGGCAGCTCGAACCTCCGTTGATCCCGATTCCGATCGGCGACTTCGTGGTTTCAAGACTCTGCAACAGCCGGCCCAGCACCGAGTTCACTCAGGCCTTGGGGACACTCAATCTCGAAACGCGCCAGTGGCATCATGCCTGCTTCGAGCGACTCGGACTCGACAAACTGCAGTGGCCTGCGCTGGTTGACCG
>JBJOLO010000324.1:0-9913 GCA_046045565.1 Planctomycetota bacterium
ACACCGCACATCACGACGTCCTCACCCTTCTGCGTGAACTCGGCACCTCGCAGCACGCCTTTGCCGATGTCCATGAAGGTGAAGCCGAAGTTGAATTGGATGTCGCGAGTGAACTGGTAGGCTGCCTCCGCTCGCACTTCGCCACCGAACACAAACTCGGCTCCGTGACCGTAGGACAGCGTTCGGAAGGTTTCATTCACCGTCGGACCGGAATCGCCACCCGCACCCAGCTGATCGTACAGGATATTCGTGGTGTCGACGCAGCGGCGGTAGTCCACAAAGTTCTGCATGGCGAACATCCGCAAGTCGGTCGACAGGGTCCAGGCATTCCGCTGCTGGAAGTAGCGAAGGCCGAGCTGTCCACCGAACATGTTGTTGGTCGTCATCGTCTTGTCAACGCCCACGACTTCGATCAAGGCTTCGTCCAGATTCGTGAGGCTAACCGGCAATCCGTCTTCCGTGAGCCGCTCGTACGACCCGTTCTCGGTGTAATCCACAAACTTGATGTACCGGGCACCGAGGAACGGTTCCAGGAATCCACCGTTGTGGTACGCAGGCAGACGGAACGTCTTGTTGATTTCGAAGCTGGTCAGGTCCGCGAGGTTCAACGAGTGATTCTCGTCGTAGCTTCGCCACTTGGTTTCCGAGTCATTCCGCCAGCTGGGCGGGAAGACATTGGTCGGGGCTTGGGCCTGACCGCCACCGCCACCACCGCCGCCGCCGCCGCCGCCACCACCGGTATCCTCGTTATCCAGCCACTGGTCGATCTTTTCGCGTTGGAGTGTCTCCATCGCGTTGGGACCGTCGATATGCGTGGCGGAGAATAACCAACCATGGTTGTCCTCGGTCATGTACCCGACGTTGAATCGGTTACCCCAGGTATGGTCCATCGCGGTGTGGGCGACCGTTTGGTCGGGCCGCGATACGTACCAATAGAGCCTGTCATAGGTGGCAAACCAACCGGTGTTGGCTTGCGGTTCGCCACCGTATTCGAGGACATCTGCCGGTGCAAAGAATTGCAAGTCCGGCCCGAAGGCATCAGGACTAATAAAGGGCTGATACTTTTGCCCGTAGGCGCCGGACGCCAGCGCCGTGCTCATGATCGCCGCGACCAGAAAGCACGTGAATCTCGAAATGGACATGGCTTTGTTCCACCCTTGGCGTTTCCGAACCGTCTCGTCTCCCGTTCCCCTTGGAACGAGAGGTATTTCGGCCAGTGACGGTAGTATCGGATGTGCGTCTCGAAGAAGTTGAGTAAGAAAGGTAAGGAGTTCCGAAAATCCGGCCTGGAACGCCTCGAAGGTTGACCAAGCGACTATCCACGAGCCGTGCTAGCAAGCTCGCCATTGGCCCATAAATGTGGTACGCTCACAGCGGCTTCGAGCTTTTCAGTCCCTTGATCGCGGGAGACGTTTCATGACTCGGCGGATTAGCCTCGTCGGCGGCATCGTACCGTCCACTCGAACTACGCTCGCCTCGCTCCACCCACCCGATCGCTCGCCTACGACCTATTCCGATTGCGAAACGTTGCCGGCGATCCCGCCGTCGATCCCGTATTCGGTTCCCCGGTCGGCTATGCTCATGCGAGCGGTGACCTTGGGACTCGTTATTGCGCTGCTTGCAACGCAAAGTCCGAACGGAAGGTCGACCGTTTTCGCTGGCGATGATCCGCAAACGACGGCTGCCGCAGCCCCTCCGGCCACTCAAGGTGCCAAGACGCCGGACAAAGCGGAAGCGGCTGCGAAGCAACCTGCCAGCGACCAACCCGCAGGCAAAGACAGCCCGAAGAGCAAAGACGACTCCAAAAACCAAGGCGCTGGGACGTCGAAGGACGAAGAACTGAAATTTACGCGGATCGCCCGCGATGAGTCCGGCAAGCCGATTTCGCTCGACACCACCATCTCGCGTTACACGCGCTCGGCCCCTGGCCAGCCGACCATTACAGTCGACTTGATTGGTGCGGTACACGTGGGTGAAAAGTCGTATTACGACGCGCTCAACGATCAATTCACCAAATACGATGCGGTGCTTTTCGAACTGGTTGCGCCGCCGAACACCAAAATCCCCAAAGGCGGCGGTCCTCGTTCGGCCAACCCCGTCTCGGCCTTGCAAACCGGAATGAAGTCGGTGCTCGGTCTGGAATTCCAGCTCGAACAGATCGACTATACCCAACCCAACTTCGTCCATGCCGATATGTCTCCGGACGAGTTCAGCCAGAAGATGAAGGAGAAGAACGAGAGCTTTTGGACGATGTTCCTGAAGATGATGAATCAGGGCATGGCACAGCAGGCGAACGGCGGCGCGCGGACGGATGAACTGTCAATGCTCGCGGCACTGTTCTCCAAAAATCGCGAAATCAAACTCAAGCAAGCCATGGCCTTGCAGATGGAAAGCATGGACGGCGCGATCGAGGCGCTGGAAGGCCCTGATGGTTCGACGATCTTAACCGAGCGTAACAAGAAAGCGTTGGAAGTATTGCGACGCGAGTTGCAGGCGGGAAAAAAGAATCTGGGGATCTTCTACGGGGCGGCCCACCTACCTGATATGCATCGCAGGCTCGAATCCGAATTCGGAATGAAATTTGTCGAGCATCGCTGGGTCCCGGCCTGGGACCTCAAGTTGCCCGAATCGACTCGCAGCCCGAGAAAGCGATCGAAGTCGAAGACCGACGAGCAACCGATCGGGGATTCGCCAGAAAAGGGGCCGGAAAAAAACCAGGAGCAGCCCGAAGAAAATGCCGGCACCACGTCCGGCGGAAAAGGCGAGGCGGATAAAACCCCGGACGCTAAGTCTGCATCCACCAGCACCGAACTCGGCTCGAGGAATTCGTAACAAACCGTTGATCGGCTTGCCTGCCGAGCCACGCGGTTACGGCAGTATCTCGCGTCTCACGTGCCATGGCAGCCCTGCGTTTTTCTTCGTAACGCTGTGGACGGGAATGCAGCACGACGGTATCGATTGCAGTACAGCGGTATGAGGTCGCGCGAATGGCCTGCGTCTCGATGAATGAAATGACCACCTATCGGTGGAGCTTCGAGGAAGACGTCCTGCATTACGCGGCGGCGGGCATTCGCGGGATCGGCGTCTGGCGACACAAGCTTTCGGACTACGGCGAGGAAAAAGGAATTGAATTGCTCGCGGAACATCGCCTGCAAGCGACCAGCCTGATGTGGGGCGGCGGTTTCACGGGTAGCGATGGTCGTTCGCATCGCGAGAGTATCGACGATGCAAAAGAAGGACTGCGGACCGCGGCGCTGCTCCATGCTCCCGCGTTTGTACTCTACACCGGCGGACGAGCAGGCCATACGCATAATCACGCGCGGCGATTGCTTCGGTCGGCTCTAGGCGAACTGCAACCGCTGGCCGAAGAACTGGGCGTAAAACTGCTGCTCGAACCGATGGACGCGGCCTGCGCGGCAGACTGGACATTCCTGACCAAACTCGAAGACGCCGCCGCAATGATCGACGAGTGGCATCTCGCTTCCGTCCGGCTCGTACTCGACACCTATCACTTTGGCCACGAACCCGCCGTGATCGACAAAATCCCCGCCCTGGTGCCTTACCTCGGCCTCGTCCACCTGGCCGATTCGCGGCAACCACCCCAGAGTGAACAGAATCGATGCCCCCTGGGGCAAGGAGCGGTGCCGCTACGCTCCATCGTGCAAACCTTACGGCAGGCAGGGTACGACGGTTGCTACGACATCGAATTGATCGGTGAGGAGATCGAGGCCTCGGATTATCACTCGCTGCTGCTGGAGTCGAAGCAATTCGCCGAATCGCTTCTCTGATTGCGGTTCCCCCGTTTCTGCAGGCTGCCTCCGCAGGCCGCCATCCGCATTCTTGATCGAGCTTGGGGGGGACGGTATGCTATGGCGGCATGATCCGGTAGCTTCCGTGCCCGGTAGCTTTCCTACCTGATATGACCACCCGCCGAAAGCCACCCGCCTGATTTCGTGAACCCGTTCCTATTTCCCGATCTTGTTCCCGTTCTTATTCCCAATCTTGCACTGAAAGGAAGAGTCCATGGCAAAGAGAACACGCCGCGAGTTTATCGAGACGGCATCGGTCATCGGTGCCGGCTATTTCGTAGCGGCTGGTACGCGTACTGCGTTGAGCCAATCGCCCAACGAGAAATTGAACGTGGCCTGCATCGGCGTAGGCGGCAAGGGCGGTAGCGATTCGGACAACGCGGCCCAATTCGGCAACGTCGTGGCGATCTGCGACGTCGATCGGAACACGCTCGAAGGCAAGGGGAATTCGAAGGCGTTCAAGAGTGCGGAAAAGTTCACCGATTATCGTGAACTGTTGGCCAAGCACGGCAAGAAGATCGACATCTGCACCGTCAGCACGCCCGATCACATGCACGGTCCGGTGACCTTGGCCGCGATGCGGCTGGGAATCAGCTGCTACACGCAGAAGCCGCTGACCCGCACGATTTACGAGGCCCGCTTGCTGGCGACGGTGGCGAAGGAAACCGGCGTCTGCACTCAAATGGGCAACCAAGGCACCGCCCTGAATACTTCGCGTGAAGCGATCGCCCAAATCAAGACGGGCGTACTCGGGCCGCTGAAGGAAGTCTACGCCTGGTCGAACCGTCCGGTGTGGGCACAAGGCCCGGGCCGTCGGATGGACATGGCGAAGTTCGCGGAGCAAGCGAAGAAAGAAGATGCAGCCGAGGCCGACAAGATTGTCGACGCCAAGAAGAAGGAAATCGGCCGTGCCTTGGAACGCCTCGACTGGGAAAACTGGCTGGGTGTCGCACCGAAGCGCGAATACTGGCCTGGCCTCTATCACCCGTTCCAATTCCGCGGCTGGTGGGATTTCGGCACCGGAGCACTCGGCGACATGGCCTGCCATCAGCTGACCGTGCCGTTCGCCTCGTGCGGCCTGCGCGATCCGATCTCCGTCGTCGCTCGCACTACGGGCCACGACTTCGACAGCTTCCCGGCCAGCTCGATCATCAAGTTCGAGTTCCCGGAAACTTCCGAGCGACCCGCGATTCCCTTCTGGTGGTACGATCGCAAGGGCAACAAGCCGCCCGCTGCGGTCTTCGAAAAGTGGGGCATTAAGAACGTCTCCGACAGCGGCGTGCTGATCGTCGGCGAAAAGGGTGCGTTCTACAGTGCCGACGACTACTGCGGCGTGTACGAACTCAAGGGCGTCGAAAAGGTGAAAGCCGAGTACGAAGCCGCCGTCGACAAGGGCAACTTCGACGTCAACAATATGTACGAGTTGTTCCGGGCCAAGGCGGCCAACGACCCGAAGATCTGCAAGTCGAACTTCATCGACCGAGCCGGTCCGCTCACCGAAACCATCCTGCTCGGCAACCTCGCCGTGTGGGCCGCATCGAAGGGCGGAGCCAACGGAGAGATGGGGGATTGGGGCGAGAAGGTCGAATGGGACGCCAAGAACCTGAAGGTCACCAACCTCGCCGCGCTCAAGACGCCCAAGGTTGCCGACCTCATCAAGCCCGTCTATCGCGAAGGCCACAAGCTCGACTAGGCGGCCGATCGCCGGATACGCGAAGCCGGGTATCCTGTGTGCCCGGTGCTCCGTGTGATGGCGCTGCGTGTGACGGTGCTCCGTGTGATGGTGCTCCGTTTGCAGAGACGAAGTAAACAATCTCCCGCAGGGGTACAGCGTGCTGTGCCCCTGCGGTTTCTTTATGGCAACAGCACGCCGATGGCATCGACGCAACGTAGGGTCCATGAAATCAGAAAGGTCGGAAGGATGAATCGTTCGCTTTGGTTGTCGCTCGCAGTGGCCGGTTGGATCGCCGGTATGGGATTCGTCGCAGGTTGCTCGGCACCCGAAGGCACCGGTTCGGGCAAAAGCGGTGACGGCGCCGGTGGAACTGCCGCCGATAAGGCAACGTCCGAAAAGACGAGTTCGGAGAAGTCCAACACGAACGCAGAAAAGGCCGACAAGGCATCCAAGAAAGCGACCGCCAAATCCGACGATGTCGAAGCAGCCAAAAAACGCCTGGAAGCGATCGGCCCGAAGGCCCGCTTCAAACTTCCGTCCGACGGACTGCTCACGGAAATCGTGATCCAGGACGGGTCCGAGATTACCGCCGAAGACATCACCCTATTCGGAAAACTCACCGACCTCGAAAAGTTGCAAATCTTCAATTGCCGTACGCTCAATGACGATGTCACCAATCAACTGGGCGGTCTTCAGAACCTCACCAGCCTCGCGCTGACCAACAGCGTCATCAACGACCCTACCGTCGAATGGATCGTCAAAACGTTCCCCAACCTCACAGAACTCGACCTGTCCTCAAACACGAACCTGTCGAACAGCGTGCTGAAGGTGATTTCCGAACTCACCAAACTGCAGCGACTGAGCCTCGTGCAGAATCGCTTCAACGACCTTGGCACGCGACGAATCGCGAAGCTCGAAAACCTGCGGTCACTCGACCTGCGCGGCAACATGGAAGCGGCCGACATGACGCTGGAAGTGGTCGCCGGCCTGCCGAAGCTCAGCGCATTTAAGCATCGCAGCACCGCCGTGACCGACAGCGGTCTGGAGCAACTGGCGAAGAATGCGACACTCGAATCACTGCTGATCCAAGACTTCGCGATCACCGATCAGTCGGGACCGCATCTGGCGAAGATCGCCAAACTTACGCAGCTCGAAGTGTTCCGTTGCCCCGCCTTCGGAACGCAGGGCGTGCTGGCCCTGAAGGGGATGCCGCTGACGCGACTCACCCTGCGTGATCTGCCGAACGTCAACGATCAGGCGATGGAGGTGCTGGCCGACCTGCCGGCGCTGAAAAAGTTGTACCTTCACGAAATCGCATCGCTAAGCGACTCCGGCTTGAAAAACCTGGCGTCGCTGAAGTCGCTGGAATTGCTCGACCTGTGGAGCCTGCCTCAAGTAACCGACGCGACGATCGATGTCATCGCCAGCCTACCGAATCTCAAAGAATTGTCGATTCGCACCACGGGCGTCACCGATGCCGCGGTGGAAAAACTGCTGGCGATGCAGACGCTTGAATCGCTGACGTTCAAAGAGAACGGAGCGGTCAGTGCTGAAGCGAGCCAGAAACTAGCGGGCCGCAAATGGAAGAAGCTCGACGTCGGAGCCGGCGGTGCGAGCGATTCCGACAGCCAGTAATCACCGATGCCGTCCCACCGCGTGCGATGGACCTGTCGCTCGCGGTAGGCACTACGAATCACCCGCCCAGTTCCGGAATCACTTCCAGACACACCAGCCGATCGTTGCCTCGCACGTATAGCAAACCGTGCGAGAGAATCGGAGCCGACCAACACGGGGACCGAAGCAACAACCGGGAGAAGCCGCGCGAGGCGTCTTCGCCGGACGGTTTGTCTCGCAACTCTTCGATCGTCGAGACCACGTCGAACTTTTCCGGGTTGACTCGGATCAGTTGCAGCACGCCATCCTCGGCAAGGCTGATGAAGTGGCCATCGACGTAGAGCAAGGAATTCCGGATTCGCGTCGACTCCACCCATTGCACCTTGCCGGTCTGCCAGTCGATACAACGCATGTCCGAATCGGGCTCGTTTCGACCACTGCAACCGTACAGGTAGCCATCGATGTAGATCGGCGTGTTCCAATGGCACTTCATCGACTTGTCGCGTCCCTTGCGACTGTCGTCCCAGACCACGGTCGGTCGATCGCCTTCGATCTTCAGCAATGCACTGCCAGGCCCGTAGGTTTCGGAAATGAAAACCTGGTTGCCGACAATCACGGGAGTGCTCGCGTTCACACTCTCCAGGATCCTGGCCCGCCAGGGAAACTCGAAATCGACGCGTCCCGTCTGCGGCTCGAACCCTACCAAACCATTGCGGCAGAGTGCAAAACACCAGCGACGATCCTCGATCGAGACCACGCGCGGCGTGCAGTAACTCGCTAGTTCGTCGGTAATCTTATAGCGCACTTTGCCTGTGTGCTTGTCGAACGCCACGATCCCGCTGCCGTTGCCGAGGATGCGGTCGAGTTGCCCCGGCGGGGCCCGCTGAGAGTCCTCATCGGCACCGCCCACCATCACAATCAATAGGTCGCCATCCACGACCGGGGTCCCGCCGACTCCGAAAAAATTCTGCACCACGCCGAATTCGGATTTCGTATCCACCTTCCACAACTCGCGGCCGTCGACAACATGCAGGCAATGCAGCATGCCCTCCGCACCGAGTATGTAAACACGATCCTCATCGACCACCGGCGAGGCGCGAGGCCCGCCGTTGTAGCCGTACAAGTCGACATAGCTGGTCGGGTAGCCGAACTTCCAAAGAATCTTGCCCGTCTCCGCGTGGAGACAAATCAATTGGGCTTCGTCACCCAACCGGTCGAATTGAAAGAACCGGCCGCGACTGACCGAGCCGATTCCATACCCCGTCCCCAACAGCCGCTGCCAGACGATCCGCGGACCGCCTTCCGGCCAAGGTGTGACCAATCCCGTTTCGGTCGATTTGCTGTCGCCTGTCGGTCCGAGGAATGTCGGCCAATCCTGGCCTTGCTTTCGAGTCCACAGGTTCTCAATCGGCTCCGACTGCGAACCCTTCTCCGATTCGCCACTGCTTTTACTGACCGCCTTGGAGCCGGATTGCGACTGCGTGTCTGGGGAATTGCCGGTCTCTGGGGAATTGCCGGTCGCTTCCTTGCCCTTCGTGCTCTTTTCCTGGCTCTTTTCCTGGCTCTTTCCTTCGCTCTCTTTCCGGCTGCTTTCCTTTGTGGCTTCCGGAGCGTTCGCCGCAGGCGACTTCGTCGATCGGAAAGTGTTTTCCTGAGCGGGTCGGTCCCGCGACTCCGCAACTTCCCGGTCAGAGGCGGGCGGCGTGTCGGCCTCGAGCGACCGGTTTCCCGCGGCCCGTTCCGGTGTTCCTTCCAGCGAACAACCGGCGACGAATGCCCCGTAAGCGACAAGCAGCGAGCCGAGTATAATGGAGCCGATCTTCATGGGCCGATTCCTTTCTGCAGGGCGACGGCGGGGTGAGTACGGACAATTATGTTAGTGGTTAACGACGCACTGAAAATACCTCTCGAGGAATTTCGATTTACCTTTTCGCGCAGCGCCGGCCCCGGCGGCCAGAATGTGAACAAGGTGAACACCAAGGCGACCCTACGTTGGGCCATCCACGAATCACCGTCGCTGCCTCCCGACGTGCGCGACCGCTTCGTAGCTCGCTATGCCAACTGGATCACGCAGGAGGGCGAGGTGCTGATCACGAGCCAGGAGTTTCGCGACCAACCGCAAAACGTATCGCGCTGCTATGAAAAGCTGCGCGACCTGCTGCGCACCGTTGCCAAGCCGCCTCGACGCCGGATCAAGACGCGGCCCACGCGAGGCTCGCAACATCGCCGCCTCGAAAACAAGCAACGCCGCTCGGAAACCAAACGCATGCGGCAGCGGCCCGCCGATCGCGATTAGCCGGGTCATTCCATGAAAGCCTTGTGTTGCTCCAGGCAAGGCCATGCAACTCGCAGCAGACCGGCAAGATGCGGATCGGCCCGAAGCGAGTTGGCGACACAAATTCAGGCGCCGGGGCCCGTGGCCCGCTTGAGCACGCGATTGGCCAGGGCAAGGGTTGCCGCATCGTCATGGTCGCGCAGTTCTTTGAAGTTGCGTTCGATTCGCCGCCGCGCCGTCTGCAAGTAGTAACGGCCTGTGGCCAGCGCTTCGAGTTTGTCGGATTCTTCGAGATGATGGTCTCGCAGCAGATGATCGAGTCGATTCACGACGCAGGCCGACACGTAGATCTCGGTCGCCGCATCGGCGCAGCGAGCCAACTGCAGTTGTCGGTCGAGGATCTCCAGTTGATAGGTTCGCAGCAGCCACTCGACCTGCATGCCTAAACTTCGGACAAGCCACGCGACGGCAGCGGCATCGGATTCCAATTCGCTGTTCCGCACCCGCACCAGCGGCGGCGTCAACAGCGCCCCGAGCTTG
>JBJOLO010000319.1:0-3295 GCA_046045565.1 Planctomycetota bacterium
ACACGCTTTCAAGCCCCGACGAGGCGGTTCGTGCCAAAGGACTGCAGGCGCTGAAAGGTGCGCTGGAGGATGCGAAGGCGTACGGTGCCGATACCGTGCTGCTCGTGCCGGGCGTCGTCAACAATGACGTGACCTACGAGCAATGCTATGAGCGATCACAAGCCGAAGTCCGCAAGGCGCTGCCGCTGGCTGAAAAACTCGGCATCAAAATCGCCATTGAGACGGTTTGGAACAACTTCATTACCAAACCCGAGCAATTGATTCAGTACATCGACGACTTCAAAAGCCCCTATGTCGCCGCCTACTTTGATTGCAGCAACATGATCAAGTACGGGGTGCCATCGGCGCAGTGGATTCGGATGCTCGGCAAGCGACTGGTAAAGTTCGACTTCAAAGGCTACAGCAAAGACAAACAGTGGGTCGCCATTGGCGAAGGCGACGAAGATTGGCCTGAAGTGCTGAAAGCACTGGGCGAAATCGGCTACGACGGCTGGGCCACGTCCGAAGTCGCCGGCGGCGGCGAAAAAGAACTGCGGGAGATCGCTGAACGGATGAATCGCGTGCTCGCCCTCGGCTAAGCAGCTGAGGAATTTGACATTTTCCCCACGACGTATTTCTGTTGTCGTCCCACCGGCAGCAGGCCTTCCTGGTGAACGCCTGTGGTATCGGCATTTGCAGAATACGTCATGCACGACGACCTCGCGACCGTTTTTCCCGAAGAGCAGACGGCTCTGGTCATCGCTCACGCCGGACATGAATTGCGTGTCTGGTACTGGCTTGAACAGATTCGACCGCTCACGCTCATCGTCACCGACGGATCCGGGCAAACCGACCGATCGCGAGTGGCTTTCTCGCGGCGACCGGTACAGGCAGCCGGAGCGCGCGAAAACTCAGCATTGCCCGCGGTTACCACCCAATCGAGTCCATCGTCGATGCAGATATCGGTACCTACGGAGCGATGGCATTTTCCGTCGAATGCATGTTCGCCTGTACCGACAATTCCTTGTTAACCCGTTTGGACGACGGCAAGTTCCCCTACGAATTGCATAGCGAAGAACAGGTGCGGCTCGGACGGTACCCAACCGCAATTCGGTATCGGGATCATCTCGTGCCCTCGACTCACATCAATCCGACTCATTCCCGTTCCCCTTCCAATCCCGTCAAAGATCGTAGACTCTTCGAATCCCGTGAAGCCTCCGAGTTTCTTCAGTGGTGAGCGAGCCAACGTAACCGGCTCATCGAAGCCCAGGCAACCCAGCACCTGCAGCACGCTGCCCTGAAACGCTGGTGGCGATCGATCCGCAAACGCGTGGGGATCCGCCGAGCGGCCTGATGCGTGCTGCCGGACGAAACGAACCGGCTAATAGAAAACCACGGCCATGCGGCGCCGCGATGGATCGAGAAGTACCCCCTACCGGATTCGAACCGGTGTTGCCGGACTGAGAACCCGGAGTCCTAGGCCTCTAGACGAAGGGGGCGGGTTACTTAGCAATGTAGACGTCGTGCTTTTTCTGTCAACTCCCCTGGCTTGTCGGCGATGCAGATCGATGCAGTTCTGCATAGAGCTCGCGGGGCTCACCATCGAGACCGCCAAGCGCCATAACATGAGCCTCGACGTCGCTTTGCGTCACCAGTTTTTGCAGATCGACAACAGCGGATCGCCAAGCGGGATCATTTTTATCGCGTCGATAGGACGTGTTCGCCAGTCCGATCAGACCGACAATTCGAGTGGAGGGATCGCGGGCCAGTTCGGTGTATTCGACCAACGCATCGGCGTAGTTCTGTTTCTCCAAATAAAACTCCGCCAGCCGCTGCTGAGCCAACCTGGCGTAGTACAGATTGTCGGCATTTTCTTCGCGAGGGAATAACTCCTCAACACTGCGGAATCCTCGTTCGGTCCCCAAACTCATTGCGAGCAAGTATTGCTCCTGGGCGCTTGCCCGTTGCTCGATTTCGGGTCGTCCGCCTCGGGACTCCAGCATCGCAGTGGGCCGTAAGGCATAGGCCGCGCCGATCCCGAAGATCGCGCCGGCAACCACGCCGCATGTCCACAGTAGCCATCGACGACCTCCGGCGCGCAACTTCGACTCCGTTTGCATCAGCGACGCCAGACGCCGGGTTGCAAGAATGCGAGCCGAATTCGCATCGAGCATTTCTTGCGTTACCAGTTCGTCGCCGTCCGCCGTCCAACGTTCATCGCCGCTCGCCACGGGCAATTCGCGCAACACGGGCAATTCTCGCAAGTCGCGAAGCAAGTCGGCTGCCGCCTGATAGCGATCCGCCGGTTTCTTGGCAAGCAGTTTGTGAATGATCCGGCACAGGCCTTCCGGCAAGTCGGGCCGTATCTGCTCCAACCTCGCCGGCTCGGATCGCACGTGTTGAATGGCAACACTGATCGGCGTATCGCCTTCGAACGGCGGGCGCCCGGCAACCATGTGGTAGCAGGTCACGCCGAACGAGTAGAGATCACTGCGAGCGTCCACCGGCTTGCCCTCGACCTGCTCCGGGCTCATGTACAGCGGCGTCCCCATCGTCATGCCGATCTGCGTCAACTGCGTCTGCACATCGTTATTGGAGAACCTCGCAAGCCCGAAGTCGGCGACTTTCACTTCGCCGGTCTTGGCAAGCATGATGTTCTCGGGCTTGATGTCGCGATGAACGATGCCCTGCCTTCCGGCACAATGCAAACCGGCGGCGACCTGCCGCATGATGTTCACCGCAAGGGCTGCGGAAAGCGGCCCCGACCGGCTGAGCCATTGCCGCAGGTTCTGCCCCGCGACGTACTCCTGCGCGATGTAATGCAGGCCTTCTGCAACTCCGACTTCAAACACTTGAACGATGTTCGTATGGATCAGCGCAGCTGCAGCCCTCGCCTCATTCACAAAACGGCGCACATAACTTTGGTTCTTCGCCAGATGCGGGCGCAGTATCTTGAGCGCAACCCGTCGCCCCAAGGAGGCCTGCTCCGCGAGATAAACATCGGCCATGCCGCCGCGGCCAAGCCGATGAAGCACATGAAAGTCGCCCAACGTCTTGCCAGACTGGTCGGGGGTCGCCAGATCGTCGGGCTCGAATACCGGCAACTCGGAATCAGATCCAGCCTCATCGCTCATGAGCGTTATCCCAAAGACACCAAGTCGTTCAGGCTGCCTGATCGAAAACCGTCTAAATCCAGCGTCACAAACCGGAATCCCAATTCCCGAAGCTTAGCCGAAATTTCGCGCCGTGTGCGCTCCTCGGCTAATGCCCCGATCGCCGCCGGCGAAATCTCCAATCTCGCCAGGTCGCCGCGATG
>JBJOLO010000369.1:0-4139 GCA_046045565.1 Planctomycetota bacterium
GTCGCGTTGCTTTGAAGCGGATGCTGAATGGGCAGAAACTCACGCGGAGCGTGAGTGCTACAGTAGCCGTGACGATCTGCCGAACGCCGCATCGCGCCGCATCAGTCAGAACGCAGCATGCTGATAAGCGTAATGGGGGTATGTTTTCTTTTTGGTCGCGTTGCTTTGAAGCGGAGGAAGCAACGGCCGAAACTCATGCAGGAGCGTTAGTGCTATAGTATTCGTCACGCTCTGCCGCTTTCCACGTCGATACGTTCCAAGTCAACTTTCAAAGTAATTCCCCCCCCGAGCCACCGAATGTCGAAACACGATTTTTCCGAACAGGAATTCATCGACCGTCGTGCGCGGGTTCGAAGCGCGATCGCCGCAGCGGGGCTTGACTGCCTGCTCGTATTTCATCCCGTCTCGATTCATTGGCTGACCGGTTCGGACGCGAAGAGCTATCAGGAGTTTCAATGCCTGGTGATCGGACCACGGAGCGACGAGATTTCGGTGTTCACGCGGGAAGGCGAGCGGAACGAATTTCATGACGATGCGATCGTTGATCGGATTGTCTCCTGGGGCGGCGGTGTGGCTGAGGATCCGATCGAGGCCTTCGCGCGGTTTGCGGAATCGCTGGAGCTGTTCAGTCAGCGGGTGGGCATGGAAGTTCCGGCGTACTACCTGCACCCGCATCACTATGTGCGCTTGAAGCAGTTGATGGGGGCGTCCTTGGTTTCGGAGCCGACGAATCTGATTCATGATTTGAAACTGGTGAAGTCGCCGGCCGAGCAAGCGTACATCCGTCAGGCGGCGCAGCGAGCCGATGCGGCGATGCAAGTGTTTGCGCGGTCGTTGGTGGTCGGCAGGACGGAGCTCAGCATCGCGGGCGATGTATATCAGGCGTTGTTGGCGGCGGGCAGCGGTTTGGCGTCGAGTCCGATCAATTTGGTTTCGGGGGAACGCTCGGGGTTCAGTCATGGTGCACCGACCGAACGACGATTGCAGGTTGGCGATTTCGGCAGTGTGGAGTACGGAGCGACCTGTCGCCGGTACACGGCGACGATCGGGCGGCAGTTCTGCATCGGCCCGCCGACGGCGCGAATGCGGGAGCTGTACGAGTTGGTGCTTCGGGCGTCCGATGCCTGTAGGGCGGAGATTCGCGCGGGTGTGCCGGCGATCGTGCCTCATGAGGCGGCTCGGCGGGTGATCGTCGAGGCGGGACTCGAGGCGGCGCGGGTCCACACCACCGGATACGGATTAGCGCCGGGATTTCCGCCGTCCTGGGGCGAGCCGCTGCATATGATGGGCGACAGCCGCTACACGCTGGAGGAGGGGATGGTCATCACGATCGAGCCCCCCGTGTTTATCGGCGACGAGCAGCTCGGTGCGAGAATCATCGACAATGTGTTGGTTACCCGCGAGGGCGCCGAGTTGTTGACGCGCTATCGTCGCGACCTGATTGTGGTCTGAAACAGAGGATACGAAAAACGATGGAGTCGGTGCGCTGTGCATGCCGACATGCTGAAGCAGTAAGGAATAACAAGCGATGAAGATCACCCGTATTTTTGCTCACCGAGTGGAATTGCCGTTGCATGAGGGATCGTACAAGTGGTCGGGCGGCAAGTCGGTGTCGGTGTTTGACAGCACGATCGTGGGTGTGGAGACCGACACGGGATTGGTGGGGTATGGCGAAGTCTGTCCGCTCGGTCCGTTTTATCTTCCGGCTTATGCGGAGGGGGTGCGGGCGGGGTTGAAGGAATTGGGGCCGCATTTGTTGGGTTGGAACCCATGCGAATTGGCGGTGCTCAATCAGCGGATGGACGCGGCGCTCAAGGGGCATCCGTACGTGAAGTCGGGCATCGACATTGCGTGCTGGGATATCCTGGGCAAGGTGACCGGCTTGCCGGTTTGCGTGTTGATGGGGGGACGGTTCGGCGAGTCGGTGCGACTTTACCGGGCGATCTCGCAAGAGTCGCCCGAGGCGATGGCGCGGAAGGTGGCGGGCTATCGAGCGGACGGCTACACGCGATTTCAGTTGAAGGTGGGCGGCGATCCGGATGTGGATATGGATCGTATCCGCGCGGTCCGCGCGATGTTGCAGCCGACCGACCGGTTGGTCGCCGATGCGAATACAGGTTGGACGCAGCACGAGGCGATGCGCGTGGTGCGCGCGGTACGCGACGTGGATGTCTACATCGAGCAGCCTTGCTTAACGTACGAAGAGTGTCTGGCGGTGCGGCGTCATACTGACCATCCGTTTGTGCTGGACGAGAACATCGACTGTTTAGAGATGCTTTTGCGAGGCAAGCAGGATTTGGCGATGGATGTCGTGAACCTGAAGATCGGCAAGTTGGGCGGGCTGACCCGGACGAAGCAGGCGCGGGACCTGTGCGTATCGATGGGGATCGCGATGACGTTGGAGGACAGTTGGGGGGGCGACATCACGACGGCGGCGATTGCGCATTTAGCGCACAGCACTCCGGAGGAATATCGATTCACGAGCACTGACTTCAACAGCTATGTGACGGTAAGCACGGCCGAAGGTGCGCCGCGTCGGGAGCGGGGGTTCATGCAGGCGAGCGTCGAGCCGGGGTTGGGGGTGCGTCCGAAGTTCGACGTGCTGGGTCCGCGGTTGGTCGAGGTCTGTTGATTACGCACCCGGGGGGTGGCCAGCGTTCCGATCCGCGGTGCAAAGGTGCCGCGTTACGCAGGAAAATCGCGGTATTTAGGCCGATCGGCGGTCGGTTTCCAATCCCCCGGATTTGTGTAGAATTAGGGCCAATCGCGAGCTGATGATCGGTGCCGATTGACGGTTGCAGGGCAGCGACCGTCCAGCAATTTTGCGTGTGTCCCCATAGCTCAATTGGATAGAGCGTCGGCCTCCGAAGCCGAAGGTTAGAGGTTCGAATCCTCTTGGGGATACTTCTTTTCACGGCGAGCGACCGCACCTCGCCTTCTTGCTCGGTTTTTTCACCACGAGGAATTTTTCACCACGAAGTGCACGACGAGCACGAAGGCAAAATAGGGGGCAGTCGGGCTTTGCCGTTACCAAAACTCAATGCCATCGGAGCAGTGAATACAAATGTGCCTTTCTGCTGCTTTCCCTTCGTGTTCTTCCTATTCTTCGTGGTAAAACCTCCTGCTTGGTAAAACCTTTTCGCCTTCACCGTTGCACGCATCGTCTTCTGATTCGAGTTTGCCGAGTGAACCATGATGTTAAAAACCACGAGGATCTTGAAAGCATTTCCGCTGCTTGCCGTCGTTGGTTCGCTGGCGGTAGCGAGGCTGATGTCGGGTGCCGAGTCATCGGCTTGGGCGGATGACACAAGCAAGCCTCGTTGTCCCAGCGACGTCATACGACCTTTGGAAACCGGAGACTTGTCGAGCTTCACTACTTGGCTCAAAGGCTCGAAGCACGAAGATCCCCAGCGAGTTTTTCGACTCGAGAACAGGATCCTGCGATGTGGTGATGAGGACCTGGGGTATGTCGCGACGCGCGTGCCGTATCGTGACTACAAATTGCATCTGGAATATCGCTGGGGGCGCAAGAATCCGCGCGACCAATTCGTACGCAACTCTGGCGTATTGCTCCACGCTGTTGGACCGGATGGATCGCAAAACGGAGTCTGGATGACTTCGATCGAGTGTCAACTGGCGCAGGGATGCGAAGGTGACTTGATTGTGATCCCAGGGAAGACGCGAGATGGTGAAGCATATCCCGCAACGATCAGCAGTCGGACGCGGATCGCGGAGGACGGAAAAACGCGTTGGGATCCTGCCGGTGTGCCGGTTCGGTACTCAGGCAAGCAATTCTGGTGGTCGAAGCACCAGCCGTTCTTCGAAGAACGAATCGATACGCGGGGTGAGCATGACTATGCGAGTCCCTTGGGAGAATGGACGCAGGTCGATGGTGTCTGTCGAGGCAATCGCATTCAGATTTACATCAACAACATGTTGGTGAACGAAGCGTTTGACGTGGAGCCTGCTGCGGGAAAGATCTTGCTACAGGCAGAGGGGCACGAGATTTTTTTCCGCAACCTGGAAATCCGGCCGTTGACGGCCGAACCAAGTGAACCGGCCAAATGAATTGAATTGGGCGAACTGGCTACTGAGAGCGAGGCGAAGCCATGAGGCAACCTGACGTAACGCGCGATGGC
>JBJOLO010000375.1:0-7830 GCA_046045565.1 Planctomycetota bacterium
AACGGCCGCGTATCGGTCGCCGGTTGAGGGACCCGGAAGAGGACCTTGAGCGATCGGGATTGCATGGTCCGCTTGGTCAGCGACACGGTTTTCAAGCAGGCGTGGCGATGGGGCGTGTGACGGATTCCCAGGTAACAGGTTCACAGTTGACTGGTTTGCAGTCGACAGGTTCGCGTCTGACGCGACGCGGGCTGTGGCGCTGGCTGGCAGCCAGCGGCTTGATGCTGACGATCCCCTCGAGAAGTACAGCCGCCGCGAGTCATTGGCCGGACGAACGGACTGCCGGTCCCTTCGTGTTTCATGCCGATTTTTCGCTCGACGATATCGGCACCTTCGTGCTCGATCTGGCCAACTTGCAGACCACGCTTGCGAGCGACCTGAATGTTCCGGAAGCTTCCGAGCCGATCCACGTGTTTCTCTTCCAGCGAAAAGCGACCTACCAGTCGTACCTCAAGCATTTCTTCCCGACTGTGTCGGCCCGCCGAGCGATGTATATCAAACAGCGAGGCCCTGGGATGGTGTTTGCCTACCGCCACCCCGACCTGTCGATCGACGTGCGGCATGAGTCCACGCACGCGCTGCTGCACGCCGTCCTGCCCCGCGTGCCGCTCTGGTTGGATGAAGGACTTGCCGAATATTACGAAGTCGAACCCGGCGATCGCCTCACGCACGAGCCTTACCTGACAACCGTGCGAAAGCAGATCGGTGAAGGCGTCGATTTTCGATTGGAGACACTCGAGCGTCTGCCTGATTTGAACTCGATGGGAGCCGAGGAATACCGTCACGCCTGGGCGTGGGTGCATTTCTTGCTTCATGGGCCGCCGCCGGCGAAAGATTCGCTGCGCTCGTTCCTGTTCGACAGTGCCGCGAAGACGGGCTCCAGTCCGCTAAGTCAACGACTGCGTCTCGCGCTGCCCGAATATCCGCAGCGGTTTCTAGATCACTTTCGAGCCGACTTCTAGTTTTTGCGTCAGCTCTCGGTTGGCTGCCGGATCAGCATCGATCCAGGTTTCGGTTCGACGGTCGCCGTTCGCGGTGGGTTCCATGGACTGGATGAGTGAACTTGGTTGTCGATCCGAGTGAAGCAGGCTCAGGAGCGCTTCGTGATCATCGGCAGCCGTGTCGAGAACGACGACGGCCAGGTGGGCGATCTTTCCGGGGGCGATGCTGCCGCGATCTGCAGTGACCCCGAGTGCATCGGCTGCTCGCGATGTCGCCATGCTCAAGACGGTCTCCGGCGGAATCTCGGGATGAAATCGTGCAACCTGCTGCAGTTCACGCATGACACTCAGGTCGGGATTCGACGCGCGGGAGTCGGTGCCGACGACGACGCGAACCCCGGCAGCGAGCATAGCGGCGAGCGGGTAACCGACAGGATGGAACGATGCGTAGGTTCGCGGGCAATAGACCACAGACATCTGGCTTTGGCTCGCGAGCAGGCTCCAATCGCTGGCGTCGAGATAATTGCCATGAATGACCAGCGATCGCGGCGCTCGAGCGAGTTGTCGAAGATAGTCGCTCGGGGTGATGCCGCGCGGAATGGCAGTGGGATGCCATGCATCGAGTCTGCGCAGCGTATCAAGCAGTCGACCGCTTTGCGACTGGAGCAGTTCCAATTCTTCCGGAGTTTCGGCCAAGTGCATCGCCATCGGCGCATGCATTTTCACGGCGACGTCGACAAGTTTGCTGAGGAGTTCAAAGCCGACGGTATACGGCGCGTGGGGACTCAGACCGGCGTACCAGCCGGGGTTGCGGGGATTCCCGAGGTAATCGCGCGCCGCGGCCAGGAGCATGTTTTGCCTGGCGGGATCGAGGCCGAGGATTTCAAAAAAACGAACGCCCTCGACATGGGCGACCCATGGTGCTGCCGTTGCATCGCTGGCAATTTCTCCGAGGAACGTGCAGCCGCAGCGTAACGACTCCTGTTGGCCTTGGCGGATCGCCGCCAACGGAGGTGCCTCGACTAGGGTGTCGAATCGAGCCTCCCGCTGGTTGCGGCGGTGTTGAATCACTGCGCGGATCCAGTCGGCAAAGGCGGGGCGCGTTTCCGCAGCGGAGTCCGGCTGCCGCAGCGGAGCGGCAAGGTCGCTGAATTCGAGGTGGGTATGCGCGTTCAAGAGCGAGGGAAGCAACGCGACGTCGCCAAGGTCGATGATTTCACCGCCCTCGACCCGGCTGGAAACCGCGGCAATGCGGCCGCCCGCCAACGAGATGTAATGGTCTCGCAGAGGGGGGCCGGCCATGGAGACGATCCAGCGCGCCCGCAGGTGGACAACGTCGGCCGAGGAAATGCGTGTCTGCATAGAGGCAGCTACTTGGCGATGCTTTGCATCGGTTGGTGATCCAGCACGGCCCGCAGTCGTTCTTCTTCGGTAGCTCGATACGGCAACGCCCGGAACCAGATGAGAAATCCCGTGGCGGCAACCGACGCCGCAATCGCCACCAGCGGTTGGTAGCGGAAATCGTCTTCCGCGAATGCAAAAAGCCAACGCATCCACTCGTATTCCGTTGCCCACGACGTTGCATGAATGCTTAACGTCAAAGACAACGTGTTATAGGTCACATGAAAAAGGACGCAGGGCCAAAGGCTGCCGGTTTGCACCGCGACGTAGCCGATCACAATGCCGACGGCGCACGCGGAAATCGACTGCTGAACCCAGCCATGCACGGCGCCGAAAAACAGGCTGGTAATCACGATCGCGGCCCACTTATGGCCGAGGTGACGCAGGCCGGAAAGGATGAAACCGCGAAACGCCAGCTCTTCGCACAAGGCGGGTATGACGGCGAGTGCGAGAAGGCGAAGTGTCCAATGCGCATCGAGGATCAGGTGACTGAACTTGGCCGCCGCGGAGCGAACTTCCGGGTTCATCGGGTAAAGCCACTGCACTAATTCCGAAAAGGCGACCGCGGCCGGATGAAGCGTCACGGCCAGCAAAACCGCAGCCACCAGTGTCCGGGTTCCCGGCCATCGCAGCAGCAGCGTCTGACGGTAGCTCGACGTCAGCAGTCCCGTCATCAGCAACGCCGGCAATGCGATCAGGATCAATTGCGATGCAACCAGGGCGAGCGCGAACGATTGCCAATCTTGTGGTGTCGACATTAGGAAGCTGGAAAAGAACCGCACCAGCAGCAAACTGACTCCGCAGAGAATGGCCGCACCGAACGACGGGGTCGGCTTGCGATCGCGCATCAGGTGACGCAACCAGATCCCCAGACTCCAGCGCTCGCCCTCGCGGAAAATCACGCCTTCGTTGTTGAATTGATCGACGGCCCAGCGGATGGCGAGCCAGCAACAGCCGGCGGTTACGACAATGACCGATGGGGCGTAGGTGAGCAGATCGTGGTATTGGCCCTCAATAGCGGCACGCAGCAGCAGCATAATGCCGGAGACGGGGATCAGGCTGGAGCCCCAATCCAGTTCGGCGGCCGGCAGCAAGGGCAGGATCATGAGCGGCAGCATGATCATCAACAGCGGCATCAGATAGTACTGGCCTTCCTTGGAACTCCGCGCGAATGCGGCGATGGCAATCGATAGTGCGCTAAATAACGCGGAAACCGGCAGGAGTGCCAGGATCAGCCAGAACATCGCCTCGACGGGTGGCGAGCCGATCCGCATGGCGGCTCCCATTTGCCCAAGCTGCGAAACGATAAACGAACCGGTGGCGCACATGCTGATCAAGTTTAAGACCGCCGTGGAGACGCTGAAGACCATCACGGTCAGCAGCTTGCCCCACACAATTTCCACGCGCTGGGCGGGCGAGCTTAGCAGGGTCTCAAGCGTTCCTCGCTCTTTTTCGCCGGCGCACAAGTCAATCGCCGGATAGAACGCGCCGGTCAACGCCCAGATCAAGACCACGAACGGCAGGATCTTGGACCAGACTGCCGCCCGTTTGCTGACTTCTTCGGCGATGTCCGTATCGACAAGCGCGAATGGTTGCGTGGCGGCTGGCGAAACATTGCTCTGCATCAGATTCTGCCGGACGATCGACTCCCTCCAGCGCCGCAATACGCGCTCCACGCGATCGGCCGCGATGCGCGACTTGTCGCTTGCTGTATTCGCTAACATCTGAGGTGCCGGTATCGTGGCGGCATCGAGTTCGCCGGCTGCGGGCGTTTGCTCCGAGCCGGGGCGAAATTGACTTCGGGCCTTGGCCAGCGCTTCGCCGAACCCCGGCGGGAAAAATACGATCGCGTCGCATCGCCCTGCCTGAATTTCCGCACGGGCATACTCACGCAGGCGATCCTGTTGCACCGCCTGCTCTTCGCCGCGTTGCAGCTGTAGCAGCCGCGCCTCGGACTCGGGGCAAAGCTCGAGCGCAAAGTGGTCGTCCTCTAAAAGCAACGGAGCGTCGGGAAGTTCTCGCAATCCCAACAGTCGGATCGTGCTGCGATGCTCACGGGTAAATTGAGCGACCTGCAGGACGCTCATGCCAAGCAACGGGTACAGCAGCATCGGCAGGACGACGATCGTAAAAAGCGTGCGACGATCACGCAGCTGGTCGCGGACCTCGCGGCGGAAAATCAAATTCACGTTTTTCCAACGCATCGTGCCAGACATGCTTGTGCTCACGCCGTTTCGCAGGCTGACTTCGGTTTCTCGTCGTGCGCCGTCAGCAGCTTAAAAAATAATTCTTCCAGGTCGCTCTCGTGGTGCTGCTCCAGCAATTCGGGCAGCGTCCCCTCCGACAGGATATGGCCCCGATACATGATCGCAATGCGGTCGCAAAGTCGTTCGGCCTCCCGCATGATGTGGGTCGAAAAAACAATGCATTTGCCCTGGTCGCGAAGTTCCAGCACCGTCTTGAGCAGTGCGCGGGCAACCAGCACGTCCAATCAGACCGTCGCTTCGTCAAAGATCAGCACCGGTGGATCATGGACGATGGCTCGGGCAATCGAGACCTTTTGCTTCATGCCGGTAGACATCTTCGCGCCAACTTGATCGCGAATGTCGTTCATCTGCAGGCGATGAAAAACTTCTTCCATGCGCTGGGAAAGTTGATCTTCCTCGAGGCCGTACAGCCTGCCGAAGTATTCGACCATCTCCCAAGCGGTCATGCGGTCGTAAACCGCCGTGTTCGTGGAGACGAAGCCGATCTGGTGACGGACGAGTGCCGGTTGGGTGACCAGATCATATCCGTGAATCGTGGCGGTTCCGGATGTCGGCCTCAAAACGGTGCTTAGGATGCGGAGCACCGTCGTTTTGCCTGCTCCGTTCGGGCCGAGCAGCCCGAAGATCTGACCTGCCGTCGCCTCAAAGCTCACGCCGTCTACCGCGACGAACTCGCCACGCCGCAAGTCGGCATACGATTTAGTAAGGCGATCGACGCGAATCATCAAGCGGTCTCTTCGTGATCTGGACCTTCTTATATCACACTTCAGTTTACAACGTGAGTAGCAAGCGGGGCGGATTCCGATGCGAACAGGGCCCGAAGGTGCAAATGTTGCGGTGGTGCGGACTGCAACGATTGTCGGGCATCGGCTGTGAAGAAATGCTGAATGTCTCAAAAACACCACCCCTGTCGTGGAACGTAACCTAAACTTGCACAGCAACCGAGACGGATGGTCGATTGGAGTCGACACGCCGTCACGCTTGCACAAGGATTTTCAACATGACGCTCCCCGGTACGGAATCGTTCGGCACCCACGAAACGGGCGACGCGAGTGCGCTGCTGCCATGGCAAGGCCATGCGGTGCTGCATTCGCTTGGCCTCAGTGCCACCAAACGTCGCGAGGACAATGCGCCGTTCTTACCCGCGGAGCCGACGACTTGGGAGGAGACCGGACTCTCCACCAACGAAGCGCATTCCATCATCTTGCGCTTTATGATGCATGCGGGACATGCCACCGGCCGCCGCATCGCGGAGCAACTGAAGCTGCCGTTCGGTTTGGTCCATGAACAATTGAAGTCGCTCCGCAGCCAGTTCTACCTGCAATACCGCGGTACGGCACTGGTTGGCGACTATGAATACGAGTTAACGCAACAAGGTCGCGAGTTTGCTCAGGAATCGAACGAACACTGCACGTACTGTGGTGCGGCTCCGGTTCCCTTTGCGACGTACGTTTGCACCATTCGCGGCCAGTCGGTACGTACGCTCAAGATCGGCATGGAAGATCTGCGTGCCGCGTTCCGCGACATGCTGGTCAACGACATGACGCTGAGCCAATTGGGGCAGGTGCTTAGCGCGCAGAAGGGCTTGTTTCTCTACGGACCATCCGGGAACGGCAAGACCAGTCTTGCGAGCCGTCTGTTACGCGCGACCCGTGATACGATTTGGATTCCCCGCACGATTACCTTCGAAGGCAATCTGATTCGATTGTTCGATCCGTCCATGCATCAAGAAGTGGCGGACTCGAATACGTCCGAATTGCTAAGCCATTCGCGGACCGATAGGCGATGGGTGCAAATCCGACGACCGCTGGTGGTTTCCCACGGCGATCTGTCGATGAGCCAACTGGATGTGGTATTCAACGAATCTCGCGGCATCAATGAAGCCCCGCTGCAATTGAAGTCGAATGGCGGCATTCTGTTTATCGACGACTTTGGCCGCCAGCGTGCCAGCAGCGTGGAGATCTTGAACCGTTTCATCATGCCGCTCGAGCACCGCTTCGATGTCGTCGCTCTGCCGACAGGACGACAGATTCACATTCCATTCGAGTCGCTGCTGGTGGTGGCAACGAATATGGAGCCCCGCAATCTTTTTGATGAGGCGTTCCTCAGGCGTCTGCCGTACAAGGTCGCCGTGGGCGATCCCACCGCGACCGAATTTCGAGAGTTGTTTGTGAGGCAGGCACAGGAGACAGGGGTCACGTTCTGCGAGGAAAGCTTCCAACTGTTGTTGAAGAAGCATTACGAGCAGAAGAATCGACCGTTCCGATTCTGCCACGCTCGCGACCTGCTCTCGCAAGTTCAAATCCTTTGCGGCTTCCACAAGTTACCGATGGCGATGACTCCCGACGCGATTGATGTCGCGGCACATAACTATTTCGCCGGCCTGTAGTCGATCCCGAGGGATATTGCGATGGTCACTTTATCGACCTCGTGTCTGCTCGCGTTGAGTATGCTGGGTGCAAGTCCCGATGGGGTCGATGCCGAGAAGGTATTGCGCGAGTACCTGCTGGAGGTACAGGACGCCATTGGAGCCGACCCCGCCGCGCTGGGCACGCAGAACTCGGTGCTGTTGAAACTCGATGAGATCGGGCGCAAGCACTTCGAGCCCCACAAAGGGCTGTTGCATCAGCGGGCGGCGGAGGATTACGGCAACTTGCCGCAACTGCCGGTTGACTTGCTGTCCGGAAATGTGTCGTTGCGCGAGGGGCGCGAGGAAGAGTTCGCGGCGATTGAATCATTGTTTCACGATGACAGCGTAGGCAAAGCCCCGTTCGACCACCACGTGATCATCAGCCAATGGTGGAATCCACTGTATGCAGCCAAGACGCTGCGCGATGTCGTCGCCGACGACCTGCTGCGACGCGATCAAAAACAGCGACGGCGATTTGTGGAACAGTTTGTAGCGCCACGCTTGTATCGACTTTCCGGGAACGCCGAGCAACCGGAGTTGGTATTCTTCGGCGGCCGCGAACTGTTTATCGTCCGGCTCGCGTATCTCGAGTCGGGCATCTATTGCCTGAAGTCGCTCGACTGGCAGCAAGTGCCTCGACGCGATTAAATCCCTAGCCGCAACGAGGCAAGGGCGGGCGGAAACGAACAGGCCCGACGCGGGACGGCGCACGGTACCGCACCGCGCAAGCGATAGGTTCAGACGCAGCGGGCCGCGGCCATGCCAATATCGTCAATCGGACGACTCGCATGCTGCTGTGGAACTAACCGCG
>JBJOLO010000488.1:0-4051 GCA_046045565.1 Planctomycetota bacterium
AGCGATCGCCCGCGGCGAGTGGTTGCTATTCCTGCATGTCGATTGCTGGCTCGAATCCGATGCGATTAGTCGAGCCGTGACTCAATTGGAACGGCAGGGGAAATGTTGGGGGGCGTTTCGACAGCAGATTGCCGCGTCGGAGTGGACGTTTCGTCTGATCGAGTGGGGAAACCGGCAACGCATCGCATGGTTGGGCGTGCCGTACGGCGACCAGGCGATCTGCGTTCAGGCGTCGCTGTTTCGGGAATGCGGCGGCTTTCCTGACGTGCCGATCCTCGAAGATCTGATGCTCTCGCGTGCGCTGAGACGCAGGCAATGGCCGACCGTGCTGGAGGGCCCGCTGCATGTCGATGCACGACGTTGGAAACAGCGGGGCTTGTTGCGACAGACGCTGCGCAACTGGCGAATTCTTTCCGCTTGGAAGTTGGGGGCACGTCCCGAGCAACTGGTCGGACTGTATCCGCGTCACGACCAGTCTTGAATGCTTGCGGGGTCGTTTCTATCGCCGAGTCCCCGGCACGTGGCGATTTACGCCCGGGCGTTTCACCCGAGAATCTTCTTGCGCAAGTCGGTTAGCAGTCGCACTGCGTGTCCGATCTCGGCTTTCTGGCGTTCGGGCTCCTGAGGGATTTCCCGTTCGATCGTCAGCGGTCCCGTGTAACCGATTTCGTGGAGCGTCCGCAAGTACTGCTCCATGTTGACGTCGCCTTGTCCTAGCGGGACTTCCTGGCCCCACTCCTGCCCCGGGTTCTTTGCCCACTTGCCGTCTTTGCAGTGAATACTGCGAACGTGCTTGCCGATTTTGCGAAGCGCTTCGATCGGCTCGCCGGTGCCGTACAGGATCATGTTGGCGGGATCAAAATTCACGAACAGATTGTCGACGCCGACGTCGTTGATGAAGGTCAGCAGTCCGTCGGCCGTTTCTTGTCCGGTCTCCAGGTGCAGCGTTTGGCCATTGTTCTTGCAGTGATTGCACAGGTCTCGCGTGATCGCGAGTACTTCCTTATAGAGCGCACACGAGGTGTCGTGCGGCACGAACCCGAGGTGCAGGGCGACCGCGGAGCAGCCGAGCATTTTGGCGAAATCGGAGATCTCTTTCATTTCCTTCGTGCGTTCCGCTCGCGTCTCGGGAGGCACCAGGCCAACGGTCCGGGATACGGTCGGAATGTCTGCATAGCTTTCGCCTTCGAAGCCGCCGAAGACGCACGTCAGGGTGATGCCGAACTCCTTGAGTCGCGCCAGGAATCGCTCGGCATTCTCTTTCGTACGCGTTTCGCGGTGCGGTGCGTGCAGTTGGATCGTGGGTACGCCGAGTTCGCGAGCCACTTCGAGTTTCACGCCCAAGCCGGCATCGACGCTGGTAAAGACTCCAATCGGCCATCGCTCCATGGCAGTTCTCCTTTGATATGGTTATTCTGGAGTGGGCAGTGTACGGGGCTGGAAAGCGCGCGGCAAGTGGCGAAACCCTTGCATCATGCTCACGCTTTATTCGCTTCGTGGAGATCACGAACACGGAACATTCGCCATGAAATACCGCGTCACGATGTTCAAGCGTTTCCGAACCGATCGGTGCGTCGCCACCGTCTGTCGATGGCGAATCGCAAGCGGCATGAGGTGGTCCGCGTGCATCGTAACGCTCGTCGGAATCGCAACGCTCACGGGAATGTCGTCGGCGGCGGAAGTCGAGTTCACTCGCGACATTCAACCCATTCTGGCCAAGCGTTGTCATGCCTGTCATGGTGCACTTCAGCAGAAATCGGGACTGCGACTCGACGCCACCTCCTTGATCCTGAAAGGCGGCGAAGGCGGGCCGGTTGTCGTGCCCGGCGATCCGGCTGCCAGTCGTTTACTCGATGCGATGCTCGGCCTGAACGGGCTGAAGATGCCGCCGGAAGGGGAAGGGACACCGCCCACCGCCGAGGAAGTGCAACTGATCAAGCAATGGATCGCTTCGGGCGCCAAGGCTCCGGCGAACGAAGTGATTCCGGAGGACCCCCGTAAGCACTGGTCGTATCAACCGGTGCGGCGACCTTCCTTGCCGCCCGATGACCACGCAATGGGGCACCGCGGTTGGGTGCGAAGCCCGATCGATACCTGGATTGCCCGCGAGCACGCTGTTCATGGTTTGCAGGCGAATCCTCCCGCGGCGAAGGAAATCTGGTTGCGCCGCGCCTATCTGGACCTTGTTGGCCTGCCGCCGGACCGGCCGACGTTGCATGACTTTGTCGTTGATGCCGCGCCGGATGCGGCCGATCGTGTGGTGGATCGATTGCTCGCCAGTCCGCACTACGGCGAACGTTGGGGTCGGCATTGGATGGATGTTTGGCGCTACAGCGACTGGTACGGAAGTCGCGGCATCAACGAAATCCGTTACAGCCAGCGACATATCTGGCGGTGGCGCGATTGGATCGTCGATTCCCTCAACGACGACAAATCATACTTCCGCATGATTGTCGAGATGTTAGCGGCCGACGAGGTGTCCCCGTCGGATCGCGCCAGCTTGGTGGCGACCGGATTTCTCGGACGAAATTGGTACAAGTTCGACCGGAATGTCTGGATGTTTGATCTCGTCGAGCATTCGTCGCAAGCGTTGCTTGGAATGACAATCAAGTGTGCTCGATGTCACGACCACAAATACGATCCGATTACGCAGGAGGAATATTATCGACTGCGTGCTTTCTTTGAGCCGCATGATGTGCGGACCGATGCATGGTCGGAGGATGGCGAGACGGAGAAGGATGCAACGTTGGGGCCCGTGCTGAAGGTCGGGTTGTCGCGCGTGTTTGATAAGCGTCCGGATGCAAAGACTTTTCTGTTCCAGCGAGGTGATGGGCGCTATCCCGACGAAACGCGGCCGTTGGAACCGGGGGTTCCGAAGGCCTTCGGTGACATCCCGTTGCAAGTAGAACCGATTCCCTTGCCCGTGGAGTCGTTCTATCCGGCGCTCCAACCGCCTGCGACGGAGTCGATGCGGCTTGCCGCGCGCAAGCGCATCGGCGAATTGCAAAAGGAAGCGGCGGAAAAACAGACTGCCGTGAATCGGCTCCGCGAACGACTTGCGAGCGTCGCGCCGAAGCCCGGCGCGGAAGCCGCAAACGAACCCGATGCCCCGCGTGTTTTGCTGCGAGATGAATTCAATGAGCAGTCCGGAGATCGTTGGAAATTCTTGAGTGGGCAATGGGCGTTCGGCGACGGTGCGTTGCGACAGACGCAAGTCACCAGTTTTGCCACGGCGGTCTGCTCCACCGACTTGCCCGCCGATTTTCGCTTGCGGCTGAAATATCGCACGTTGCAACCGGGTGCGATCCGGTCCGTAGGGTTCAGCTTCGACTACCAGGATCCAGGAAATTCGCAGGATGTATACACCAGCACGGGCGATCAATCCCAGTCGGTGCAAGCCTTTCATCGCACCGGTGGACAGCAGGTTTATCCGCAAGCCGGGATCGTGAAAACCGCGTTGAAGGTTGGCGATGAGGTCACAGTCGAAATGGAAGCCAGAGGGCCGCGACTGCTGCTGTCGTTGAATGGCGAACGACGACTCGACTATGCAATGCCGGTCGCTCGCAAGCCGGGCAAGTTGGCGTTGTGGGTTCACGACGGAGCCGCCGAGTTTCTGGATCTGGAGGTGATGGAGGCCAAGGCGAGTGTGGCGGAGTTGCAAGCCGAGCTCGATGTGGCGGTCCATCTCGCGTCGTTGGCAGATCAGCACTTGCGAGTCGGACAAGCGGAGGCGGATGCTCTGGAAGCGAGGATCGAGGCGGAGCGCAAGAAATACTTTGACGCATCGGAGGAGGAACGGGCTGTTGCGGCGCGGAGAGCCAGCCAGGCAGAACGCCGTGTGGCAGCTGCCAAGGCGGCGACAGTCTGTCTTGAGACGGAACGCAAACTGGAAACGGCTCGCCGTGAATTGACAGCGGTGAAACAACGATCGATGCCGCCGGGACCGTTGCGGTCACCTGGCGTGGACGGGGATCCGTCGCGTGACAAGCTGAATGGGCAGTCGAGTGGGCAGCCGAATGACGCGGCAACCGAGGCTTTCGCTGCGGAACTC
>JBJOLO010000490.1:0-3015 GCA_046045565.1 Planctomycetota bacterium
CTTTTCCGCGCCGGCGACCACCACATCCAGCGTCGCAAACTCGTCGGCCTCGACGCGGCGGATGAAACCTCGCAAAAACGTCGGCGTCGAAAGCAACACCGTCCCTGCATACTTCTTGCACAGCTTCCCGATGATCTTGGCGTCGAGCGGATTGAAGTGGTACACGCCCGATACATCCAGCCCCGCGACACTCCACATCGTGACCGTGTAGCCGAATGAATGAAAGAACGGCAGGATGCCAATCAACACGTCGCGGGAGTTTAATCGCACGACCTGATCGATCGCCGTGACATTCGATGCCACGTTCCCGTGCATCAGCATCACGCCCTTGGGAACCCCCGTCGATCCCGACGTAAAAATGACGGTCATCACCTCATCACCGGGGATCTGATTCACCCCCAGCGACGACACGAGCCACGCCCCGGGCACCAGGTAACTCGCAAGTGCGCTGCATAGCTTGTCGATCAGCGAAACCTTCGGCGCGAGATCTTCGAGATAAACCATCTCGGCATCGAGAGCAATGTTCATCTTTTCCATGAACCTGCGGCTGGTGATCACATGCTTGATGCCGGCATGTGCGATGCAGGCGTTGAGTGTCGCCGCCGTGTTGGTGTAATTGAGATTTGCGGAAACGCGCCGGTCGATGGCCAGAGCCATGTTCACCACAAAGCCGCCCGCGGACGGCGGCAGCAGCACGCCGACATATTGTTCTTGCGGCGCGAGCACCTGTTTGCGGAGCAACTGGCGGACGATCAGCGTGCGCATCAGTAGCTGCCCACCGGTCAGTTCTGCACCGGTCGAATCAGCAATCTTGCGCGACCATTTGCGTCGCTTGCACATCCGGACGAAATCGCTGACGAGCGGACAAGGTCCACCACTACGTTGCTGCACGGCAATCGCTCCCAATTCCTGAACCGCCTGGCGAACACGATGCACATCATCGGGCGATGGCATCGGTTTGCCGAAGTGAATCGACAGTGGATACGGTATGCGCTGGGGCCATTTCCAAAAAAAGCGGCCACCCGCGAAGCTGAAGATACTTCCCCAGAGTTGATCAATGAAGACGGGAATCGCGGGGATCCCCGTACCTTCCAGGATACGCATCATTCCGGGACGGAAGGCAAGCAACTGTCCCGAGCGACTGATTCCACCCTCGGGGAAGATGCAAACCAAGTCGCCGGCAAGCACCGCTTCCCTGGCTTCTTTCAGCGCCGAAACAATCGATTTGGGCTTGGCCGGATTGACCAGAATCACCCCGAACAGCTTCCCCAACGATTTCAGAAACCAATTCTCGAAATTCCCCGCCCAGGCAATCACGCGAATCGGGCGGGAGCTCGCGACCAGCAGCATGGTGGCATCGACATACGAGATATGGTTCGGTACCAGCAAAGCTCCACCGGTCTCCGGCAGATTCTCACCACCATGCACGCGGATGCGATAAATCGTGTGCGTCGCCAACCAGACCACAAACCGAATCGTGGCCTGGGGAATCAACCAGACGATGTACGCGCAAACGGGAACGGTAACGATCCCGGCAAGCAAAAAAATCTGTCGCGAGGAAAACAGAGGCTCCGCGTCCTGCCCTACCGGCATCCGCAACGCGCAGAAAATGCCCGACGACAACAAGATGCCCGTAAACGTCAGGAAGTTGCTGGCCGCCAAAATCGAACCGCGTGCTTCAGGAGGACTGCGGTGCTGCAAGTAGGATTGCAGCGGCACGTCAAACATTCCGGCACCGACGCCAACCAGACCGAGAAACCCGCAAGCAATCAGATAGCTCCCGGTGATCTTCGATTCCGTGCTGATCAGATCGCCATCGACGAAGAATAAAAGTGCCGAACCGGCGGCGAGCAGCATCCCTCCCAGCGGCAACAGCCCCAACTCGACTCGCCCCGCCGACCAAATTCCTGCCAGGACGCTGCCAAGCCCGACACCGATTGCCAAACAAGCAAGCAGCGGTGCGACCTGCGTCTGCGCGAATTCGCCCTCGGCGGCGCGGCCTTCGAATACATACTGGTCAATGTTCATGTTGGCGAGCGAACCGAGACTCCAGAAAAACATGCTGCCGAGCGCCACGCGCAACATCGCCCGATTCGACGCCAGGATGCGAAAATCGGCGAGCACCTGCGGCAGTGGATTCCAGGGAAAGCGTCGCGAGGAGTCGGCCGCCGGTCCTTTCAGCAACAGCAAACTTAAGAGCCACCCCACGATCGCCACGCCGATCAGGATCGCAGCCGACAACCATAACCGCTCTTGCCCGAGTGGACGGGTGTAATCGGTCAGTACGTTACCGACCGCAGCGCCGACCACCGTCGCCAACACCGTGGCCAATCCCATCAAACCGTTCGCCGCCGAGATACACTCCGGCCGCAGCATTTCCGGAATCGCCCCCATTCTCGCCGGCGAAAACAGACAGCTCTGCGCCCCCATCAGAGCAAGCACGACGAAGATGCCGTAAAAACTGCCGGCCCAGATCGCTGCCAACGCCAATGCCATGAGCACAATTTCCGCAAACTTGCAAATCACGATCACCGAACGCTTGGCGTAACGGTCGGCGAGATACCCCGAGGGCGCTGCCAGTAAAAGATACGGCAACACGAAACTGATCATTCCCGCCGTCAGCACATAACGCACATTGGCAGGCTCGACATATTGCTTCCCAATCCCCACGACCAACCAGCGAAAGATATTGTCGTTGGTCGCCGTAAGAAACTGCATCCCCAACAGCCCGAGAAAACTGACAGAACGCAAACCGACCTGAGAACCGCTGCCCGTGCTCGCTTCCATCTGCAATCGCTCCATGGTCGAGTACTTTCCATTTGCGGCCCCATGCTAATAGATCCCCTGGTTCAAATCGATACCATCGTCTCAACCCCGACAACCTGCCGGCCCGCAGACGAAATGAAGTTCCCACGCCGCCGCAACGATAAGAACGATCGACCATCGAAACCGCTCGACGCTGCGGAGGCTGGACGACTTATGGAACTCAATCGAAATCAAATCTTCCTGACGGGC
>JBJOLO010000538.1:0-8536 GCA_046045565.1 Planctomycetota bacterium
CGCGCAGCCACTGTCGCGATTCCACGGGTCCGTTCGAGGAGTTCGTGCGCAAGAAGTGCCACGTCGGCTGATCCGCATGGTCGCGGTTCGGGTTCTCGCGATCGGCTCCCGTGCGGAATTCATCCCGCAAGGTCCAGGTCATGACGCCGGACGACGCGTCATCAGCCAGTGACACCGAGTTGTTGCACGCAACCATGCCGGCCACGAGCACCAAGGCCGCTAGAAAACGGATAGGCAACCGATGTTGATGCGCCTGATTTCCGCGCACCTGATTTCCGAATGTCGGCTTCATCGGAAAGTCTCAATACGGTGAGGCGAGTCGAAAGGCAGGTGAAACGGGAGAAACTCGACGGAAGTCTTTCCGTAACTGGCTCCAGTCTACCATGAAGAATTCAGAGCAAAACCGTATTCGTTCTGAACGGAGGAATAAATAAAAGAAGTGTCTCATGCGCGTGACGGTGGAATCGGCAGCAAGTTTGCAACGTTGACGACATGGCGAGTCGCAGAACGTTGCAAACAAACATCGGATGACCGATAATTCTGAACCTGCAGATGTCTGAGCGACATCGCCCGTTAATCGCCAGTCACCGGATCGAGGAGCTGTTGTCATGAAGCGGCATCGTAGGAAGCCCCGTTCTCTCTTTTCGAGCACTCGGCCACGCATGATCCTCGCGCTGCTCTGCCTGATTACCGCTTTACCGCAATCCGTTTTCGCGCAAGCGGCGGCACCCGGTCAGCCGGCCGCCGGCGGGAATGCGGCGAGTAACGCACCGGCGTGGCAGCAATATGCGTTCTATAACTTGCCGGGCTACTATGCGTTGGGTCAGGACTTGGTGCGCAAAGAAATGCAATTGGTGCCGGAGCAGGAAGAGGAATTGAAAAAGCTGGCCAAGGAATCGCAGCAGAAAATCCAGGACTTGTACGTACCCTTGCGGAATCAGCAGTTAAGCAACGAAGAGCGAACGAAGATCTTTCAGGATCTGCAACCCAAAATCAAAGAAGTGCAAACCGACGTGGAACGTCAGGTGAAAAAAATTCTCCTGCCGCACCAAATCAAGGCACTCGAAATGGCACAACTGCGAACGCAGATCGGCAATCTGTTGCAGTACAGCCCGGCCCTCGATCGCGTCGGTCTGACCGAGGAGCAGAAAAAGCAGATTCTAAAGAACCGTGCGGAACTCGCTGAAAAACTCTACGATCTGCAGAAAGAGGCGTTTGAAGACGTCATGAAGGTCCTGACGCCGGAGCAAATCGAAAAACTCAAACAACCGTGGAACCCGGCTCAAGGGGCCGCAGAACCCAAGAAGTAGCCGTCACGCAAGTAGCCGTAACGCTTGGCGTCACGACCACCCATTCCCTGCTGGCCCAAAGCAACCGCAGTATTCCGCGCTCTCAGTTGCGAAAGAATCGACAACGCGCACCGCCTCGAAACGACAACGCGCCGTATCTGCACACGCCACCTGCACACGCCACCTGCACACGCCACCTGCACAGAGCGTCTCGGCGATTCTCGACGTTATCCTGTGCGTGTCTCCCTCCTCTGCTCGTCTCCAGCCTCGTCGCACCTACGACGAGGGATCGATCGTCGTGTTGAAGGTGCCGGGTAGCGACACTTCGAGCAACTCCAAGTCGGCGCTGCAATTCGCATAGCGAGTCGACATGCCGGGCGGGATGACGAATGCATCCCCGCGCGAGACATCGACGGCTGGCTGCTGTTCGCCCAGCACGGTCATCGTGCCTTGCAGCACGAAGTTAAAAAGAATGTCGCCCGCGTGACGGGTTGCCGGCGGAGTGCCCGACTGGAATTTTGCCACCTGCACATTTGCCACGCCTTGAGTGCCCTCGCCGATGCCCGTGTCGCGATGGGTGAATCCCGGGATGCGGAACGGAGTCCAAACGGCGTCGGCCAATTTGTGGTGAACAAATCGTTGGCCTTGAAAGCGTCGTTGGCGATGGATGGTGTTGTTGGGAAGTGTCATCTCATGATCGATTGTCGTGACATGCTCGGCTGGCACAGCGATCTCAATCACTTCGATATTGTCCGATGCATAAAGCACGCGGTGTCGGATTTCGGGTGGCTGAATGACGCAGTCTCCGGCGTGGAGGCGGAATTCCGGACCCTGATCCTCGTAAACCAGATCCACCCAGCCTTGATAGCAGTAAATCAATTGGAAACCGACGGAGTGATAGTGCACCATGTCGGGAACGGGTCCGCCGTGTGGAATGCGAATGTGGCTGGCAATGATGGTGCCGCCGAGCCGCGAGGGGATCAGGTCGCGGTAGAGCATGCCCGCACGGCCGATCACCCAAGGGTCTTGATCGCGCAGTCGGCGGACGAGAAACGCGTGTTCTGCGCTGGGAATGACGAGCGGCGGATGGAGCGGTTCGATTTCGATGCGCATGCCGTTGGGAGCGGTGAGTTCGGTGGCTCCTCCAGCGAAACTCACCGGATCCTCCGTCAAGATACGCAAGGTTCCGGGCGGTTCTGTGGCACCGGTCTCCAGGCGGAGGCGGACGCCATGGCCCGACAGCACGGCAACGCTGGGATTATCGGCCGGGAAAATTTTCTCCAGCCGGAACCGCAACGTTTCAGTGAAAAACGGAAGATCCTGACGCACATCGCGGCTCGCCACGCGGATCTCGGCCTCGGTCCTACTGCTCATACATCATTTCTCCATTGCCCCGACACGATCGGAGTGCGACCCAACAGTATCGGAGAGTTCCGCTACGGAATGCAATCCACGGTACGAGCCAAGCCGTGAAAACGCCGGAGATCATTTCCGACGATTTCTATTCGTTGCGGATAGGTTGCCCTGGAAAGAGTTGGCGGGCTTTCGAGACGTTGGTTTCCAGAATCTTGGTTTTGCCGATCTTCGGATTCCGGAATCTTACTGGTCGGCAGGTTGGCGGGATTCTAGAATCAAGGCGCTGCAAAACTGATTGCGCGACGCGTGAGGCAACGACGTGTTGGCGCGCAGGAAAAGCGAGAAGGAATGAAATCGCGGTACGGTCCCTCGTTGCGACAGAAGAATCGAAGCATGAATCAACGGCTGCGGATGTTCCTTCCACGATGCGCGGCACTGTTCGTGGCAAATATGGTGGCCGCTGCGACGATCCCCGCGTGGGGAGGCGATGCATTTGTCGATCTGTTTCAACCATTTGCGGTGAAGCATTGTCAGCGATGTCATCAGGGTGAGAAGGTACGCGGTGAGTTTGACCTTGGTCGCTACGCGAAGTCTCCGGATGTGACGGCCGATTTTCGGCGGTGGAGTCACGTGATTGAGTTTATCCGTGACGGAAAAATGCCGCCGGATGATGAGCCTCAACCGACGATCGACGAGCGCAAGCAGGCCATTAGCGTCTTGGAGCGGATCTTGCTCGAAGAGGCGGAAAAGCATGCGGGCGATCCCGGACCGATTCTTCCGCGGCGACTTTCCAACACCGAATACGACCGATCGATTCGCGATCTCACAGGCATCGACATTCAGCCCACGCGCGACTTTCCACCCGATCCGGCGGGAGGCGAAGGATTCGACAATACGGGCGAAGCGCTCGGGATGTCGCCGAGTCTGCTGAAGAAATACCTCACGGCGGCGCAGACGGTCTCCGAACACATGGTGCTTAAGACCGAAGGCATCACGTTCGCCCCGTTCCCCGTCACATCGTACAACGAGCAGAAGAAACTCACGGAACAAGCGATCATTGATTTTTACCAGCAGCACGCGGTGCGGATTCCTGAATACCTGGAGGCTGCATGGCGATATCGACATCGAGCGGAGGCGGATGGGGGACTGGATCCCGCCGCGTGGGCCGCGCGACAGGGCCTGAGCGGCCGTTATTTTTCGTTGGTGTGGGCGACGCTTGGCGAGGCATCGAGGGCCGCGGATGAATTTTCCAAGGGGTCGCCTGATCCCGTGCGACGCGGTGCGGGATTCCAAGAGCGGCTTGGCCAACTATGGAATGCGATACCGGCTCCCGTTGATGCGAATAGCAAACCGCGGGAATGGGGCGACTTCGAGCGATATGTGGAATTCTGGCAACGCAAACTGCCGCATCGCGAAGGGGCGATGATTCAATCGCACGCCGGTAATTGGCCGATTGGCCATCTCGATTTCCGCGCCCGCGAGGCGGCGGCTCGCGATCAATTCGATCCTGGAAATTTGCGACCGAAAGTTGCCATCCAATTTCCGCGATTACCGTCGTCACGCGACCTGGCCAAGAACCAGAACAGCAGCGCGATTCACTTGGTAGTGACCCGCGCCTTTGATCCAGCGGTCAAGAATGGCAACGCCGATTCGGCGACCGATGGTGCGTCCGAATATCCGATGGTGGTGATTCGCAATGCCGTCTTCAGCAAATCGAACAATCCACCGCGGAACGACGAAGAGCGGCAGAAGCAGGAGGTCGTTTCGCTCCGCGCGGTGCTCGAACAACACGCTCCCGCTTTGGCCGAGCGGTTCGCGTTTGGCAAAAAGCCGGGTGGCGGCGAAACGGACGCCGATGCCTTCGCGGTCTCCGTCCCCTCGATCATCGAGATTCCGATCACCGAGGCGATGCTGCCGCAAGTTGCGGACAAACACTTGTTGCTCGAGTGCGAACTTGATGATCGCAATCGAAACGATGCCGTGTTGATTTACTCCGCAGTGGGTAAGCTGCCGACGGAGCCATACCCTGGCAATGCGGAAGTGCTGATGCATGCTGACGGCGATGCCGCCAAGGCGTTGGCGGAACCGGCCGCACGATTTTGTCTCACGTTTCCCAGTCGCTTTTACTACGTGGATCGAGAACGCGGCCTGGCGGCAGGCTTCCATTTGGTCGAGGGATTCTTTCGCGACGACCTGCCGCTGGTGCAAAAAGTGCTCGATGATCGCGAACGCGAAGAAATCGATCGCTTGTGGCGAGAGTTAGACTTCGTGACGCAGAGCACCGAGACGCTGCTGCGCGGCTTTGTGTGGTTTGAGCGATCTGAGCGGCATGTGCTGCACGACAAGCGGTTTGATTTCCTGCGAGCCGAAGATCCCCAACTGGTGCACGACGAATTGTTGACGCAATTTGAACGAGAGTATCTCGACAAGATGGGCGTGAAATTGGTTGAGGGCACGCTCAATCCGCAAGCGCCGAGCAAGCAGTACGACTTGATTCACGGATTTTTCGAACGGATTCGAGCCGGGCTCGCCTTGCACGCAACGCAATTGAAGACAGCCGAGCAGCGGGGATTGACGCATATCGAGGCCCTGGCGGGTCGAGCCTTTCGTCGACCGCTTCGACCGGAGCAGTCCGCAGCGCTGCGGAGTTTGTACGACGATTTGCGGAAACGGGGCAACACTGCGGAAGCAGCGCTCCGCGGTGTGCTGATCGCCGTGCTGATGTCGCCTGATTTCTTTTTGCATTTCCAACACGAGCCTCCAAGTGCTGGCGTGCAACCGCTTGCGGAGCTCGACCTTGCCGAACGCTTGAGTTTTTTCCTGTGGTCGTCGCTGCCCGATGCAGACCTAGTGTCGGCGGCTCAGCACGGCAAACTTCGGGATGATAGAGAGTTGGTATCGCAGACTCGGCGGATGATGAAAGATCCGCGAATCGACGGCTTCGCGAGGGAATTTTTCGGACAGTGGTTGCGATACCGCGACTACCTGGCCAAGGATCCGATTAACGGGCCTGCGTTTCCAGGCTATGACGACGCGCTTCGCCAGGCGATGTTCGACGAGCCGACTCGATTCGCAGTCGATGTGATCCAAAATGATCGGTCGGTGCTGGAACTGCTTCACAGTGATGCGACCTTTGTGAACGGTGTCCTGGCGAAACATTACGGTGGCGAAATCGCGAAACAATATCAGGCTGTTTCATCCAATCCGGCCGAATGGCATCGTGTGACGGGGTTGCGGAGCGAAGGTCGGGGCGGGCTGATCGGGATGGGAGTGATCCTTACGAAACTGTCGAAAGGGGAGCGGACCAGTCCGGTGAAACGCGGTTTTTGGGCGGTACATCATCTGCTGGGCCAGCATTTTCCGCCTCCGCCTAATGACGTGCCGGAACTGCCGCCGAATGAGAAACAAGCGGCGAAGACGATTCGTGAATTAATTGTCGCGCACACGGAAAATCCCAAATGCGCGATGTGCCACGTGCATTTCGACAGTTTGGGAATGGCCTTGGAGGGGTTCGATCCGATTGGCCGGGTTCGAACCAAGGACTTGGCCGGCCGGGCGATCGACAATGTGGCCACCTTGCCCGACGGAAAAACTGCGCAAGGCATTTCGGGCTTGATCGAGTATATTGAACAGTCCCGTCGCGACGAGTTTGTCCGGACGCTATGCCGCAAGTTCCTGGGTTATGCTCTGGGGCGTTCGGTAGTGCTGTCGGACGAGCCGTTACTGAAAGAAATGAAGCTGGCGTTGGAGCGCAGCGAGTATCGTTTTTCGGCGATGTTTGAAACGGTGGTTCGCAGCCCTCAGTTTCGCAATCGCCGGGGAAGTGAATTGACAGCCAACGCGAACGGAAACTGAAAACGCAACAAGGCCATCTCGGAGACATTCGATGAACCGCAAGCTTTCTCGTCGTGTGATCCTGCAGGGGATCGGGGCAACCGTTGCTTTGCCTTGGCTGGAGTCAGCCCGCTCGTTGGCCGACGATGCGAGCGGCTCGAACGACACGCCGCCGAAGCGGTTTGCGTTTCTGTTCTTTGGCGACGGAATTCATCCGCCCGAATGGTGGTCGAAAGGCGACGGTTCCGCGATGGAGCTCGGCCCGGCCTTTGAATCGTTGCAACCGCTGAAGCAGAAGATCAACTTCATCAATGGCTTGCGGCATCCCGACAGTGCGGTGGGTGGTCACGCTCGCGGCGCGGCGGGCATTCTCACCGGTGTCCAGCCAAAAGGCGGACGGGAGATTTACGCTGCTACCAGCATGGACCAGATTCTCGCACAGCGGATCGGCGACGCCACGGCGCTGCCCAGTTTGGTCCTTGCCTGCGAACGGCCTGTCAGCGGCTTTCATGAATCAGGGTACTCGATGATGTACTCTTCGCACGTTTCGTGGAGTTCGCCGGTCTCGCCTGTGCCCTCGGAGCTGTATCCCTCTCTGGCATTCGACAGTTTGTTTGAAAGCCAAGGCAATCGCACGCACCTGAGTGTTCTCGATCACGTGCTCGAGCAGTTGCACGATGTGACCCGAAAGGTCTCGACGACCGACCGCGTGAAGATCGACGAATACGCGACGTCGGTGCGTGAAGTCGAGCAGCGATTGGCAAAGATGAACGCCAGTCAGCGCGAGAATGCGGAATGGAACGCATCGGTCCGCTCGCGTCGACCGGCCGATCGTCTGCCGACTCGGTTGGACGAACACGCGCGGCTGATGAGCGACGTGATTGCGCTGGCATTTCAAACCGACCGGACGCGCATCGCGACCATGCTCTTGACCAACAACCTGTCGGGGCAGGTCTATCCCTTCTTGGGCTTGCGGGACGATCATCACAGTTTCTCGCACAGTTGGCAGGGCAAAGAATTCGCGTCGATCACGCGATTCTGGGTCGAACAATACGCGTACCTGCTCGGAAAACTCGATGCGATGCAGGAAGGTGCCGGCACGGTGCTCGACAACTGCTGCGTGATCTTGGCGAACGAGCAGTGGACGGCACACAACGCTCCTAAAGTTCCGCTGGTGATCGGTGGCAGCATGGGCGGCAAGCTGCAGACCGGCCGGAGCCTCGATTTCGAAAACAGCCCTGATCGAAAACTTTCAGGCCTATACATGAGTCTGATGGAGCGCATGGGTGTCTCGTTGCCCAAATTCGGCGATGCAACTGCGCCATTGAGCATCTGAAAACACGCGATCGGTGGCCCTGAGTGCGCGTGTTCAAAAAGCCGCCCATTCCGATCGTGCATGAGTTCCTCAAGCGTGTGCCCGCGCACCGAAATCCAGTGCCCTCGCCCTTGTACTCAAGGGAGAGGTACTCAAGGGAGAGGGCGGCCGCAGGCCGGGTGAGGGTTCTTAATGCGCCTCGCGCAATCCACACCGGTTCTTTTGCGCATCAAGGTCGAGTCGGAAATGGGTGCTCGTGTTTGGGCGAGTGAACTTGAATCGGCCCCTCACCCCCGCCCCCTCTCCCCGGAAATACCGGGGCGAGGGGAGAAAGAGTATTCTTGAATGCGTTCGGTTTTAGGTTTGAATGATGCGCACTCATTTCAATGCATCGTTTTTCTCAACTCTCGCCTGCTCCCTCAAGATCGACAAAAAAACGTTGGTTTGGTTGTCAGGAAGGGGGAGGCAAGATAGAACGTATCCGAAGCAATTGGGAATTAGTCTGTTTCGATGATCTGGGATTAACGATGAAACGCGATTCAAAAGTCGTTCACGATTTGGCGTGGTGGTTGGTCAGTGCGGTAGGCGTTGCCGCGGCGGTGCTCTTTAGCGTGGGTTCCGAACTGTCGGCTGCGGAGCCGCCTCTTCCCCTGAAGAAGGGTGCCCATATCACCTACATCGGCAACACGATGGCCGATCGCATGCAACACTCGGCGTGGCTCGAAACCTACATCCACGCGAT
>JBJOLO010000547.1:0-5625 GCA_046045565.1 Planctomycetota bacterium
GATCCGAACGCCAACGATTTTCGCGTTCGCAATCTGCAATTAGTGGAGGGTTTAACCCAAGCTCGGCTGGATGACCGGCACGCGTTGCGTTCGAGGCTGGACGAGCGAGGGCGAAGGATGGCGAATCGCTCTGCGGAGGATCTGGAAGGTCGCATGCAGCAGGCATTGCAGATCGTCAGCGCGGGTGCGGCCGCAAAGGCATTTGACCTGTCACAGGAATCCCCCGCGATTCGCGATCGCTATGGCCGGCATAGCTGGGGCCAATCGCACTTGTTGGCGCGACGATTAATCGAGGCGGGAACTCGGTTCGTTTCGACCGTGAATGGTCCGAGCATTACTTGGGATACGCATCAGGACAATTTCGGGCGACTGAAGAATCGATTGGTGCCTCCCATGCAGCAGGCGTACGCAGCCTTGCTGGATGATCTCGAAGAGCGAGGGTTACTCGAATCGACGCTCGTCATCTGGATGGGGGACTTCGGTCGCACGCCGAAAATCAACAAGGATGCAGGTCGCGATCATTGGCCGGACTGCTACACGGTGGTGCTGGCAGGTGGTGGTATTCGCGGCGGGCAGGTGGTGGGCGAATCCGATGCGATGGGCGCCTACCCCAAGACCCGTCCCGTTACGCCTGCCGACATCCATGCGACCGTGTTTCGCGCACTTGGGTATGATCCGCAGGCAATCCACTACAACACCGTGGATGGCCGACCGACGCCGCTTTCCGAGGGCACACCGTTGCCGGAACTGATCTGAAGCTAGAGTCCCGACCGGCGCACTGGGGATCGTGCCGATTGTGTTTCGGCCGATCAGGTCAGCGTGATCTCGGCGAAAGAATCGCGTTTTCGCCGACATTCTTTTTGTAGCCAAGAGAGGATGTCAGTCGAGTGAAACTTCCGTTTCGGCGGAGAAGACGGACTCGGGGTCGCCGCGTTCTTCGAGCGTTTTCGCGATGGTGGCGATGTTGCGTTCGAGCTTCCCTTGGAATCGCTCTTTGCCGGCTGCGGTCACGACGACGGGTTGGTCGAGGTTGACCAATCGATCGTTCCAGCGGATTCGTAGCTTGTTGATGCCTTGCGCATCCACGACGACGTTTTGTCCGTCGCGCGTCGCGGTGATTTGCGTTCCGGCCTTGCGTTGGTCTTCGGGGACTGCGAGCCAGTAGAAGCGAGGTTCCGTGACGTCGTCTTGATACCAAACGACGCGAGCGGGCGCCGTGTTTCGCTGGAACTTTGTCATCCAGGGGATCGCGGCCGCGTCTTCGCGATCGAGCCAGTGGCCTTTGTCGGGGTAGATCTTGACCCAGTTCTCATAACCTTTCGGGTCGGCCTCCCGGAGCTTCTGCAATCGTTCGCCCCAATCGGCCGCGATCTTGTTTCGGTTGTAGGCACCGTCGTTGCCGCCGACATGGATGCTGAACGGGAGGTTGCGAAGTCCGAGGGGCGATGCTTCGTTGGGGTGGCCGGCCATCATGGAGGCGGCAGCCCAGCGATCGGCGGTGCGCGGTGCGACTTGATAGACGCCGTCGCCACCGGCCGAGTATCCCATCAAATAAACTTTGTTCGGACTCACGTTTTCGAAGACGATCAGATTCTCAATCAGGCGATCGAAGAAGCGATCGATGTGACCTTGGTGCCACAGGTCCCAGGTGTCGGTGGGGGCACGCGGGGCGAGATATACGCCCTCGGGTACTTGATACAAGCGTTTTTGATTTTCCCATTGTTGATCGTTAACTTGTTTGGGCGCGCCGCCACCGCCATGCATCGAAATGTATAGCGCGCGGCCTTCCTTCGGGGCATCCCCGAACAAACGGTAGTCAAATCGCATTTCCATCTCACCGATCTTCAGTGCCCGGTTCTTCATCTCGTCGGCGCGAGCGGTTCGAATCATGGTCGCATGATCGTCCCATAAGAGTTTCTTTGCTTGCTCGGCTTCGTCGCGAGTGAGCGGCGTCCGTGCGAAGGGCTGTTCGTCGAGTTTGCCGCGCTGCTGGCGATCAACGGCGAGGAAAGATTTCAGGCTTTGGACGGCAGCGCCCAAATTGGCGTTGACCGGAAGGGTAATTTGAACCAGAGGCTGCCGGGTGTTGACCTGAAACTCCATGGTCCGACTGCGACCATCGAACTGGGCCGCGACGCGGTACCTGGTGTTTTCCTTGAGGGGCACGCTGATGTGGTCGTTCGCGTCAAAACGTTCGTCGTTACTTTCGCCTTCCCATACAACTTGGTCCTCTGTATCGCGGACGACCAGTTTCGCGCAGCATCGGCGAAGATCCGGTTCGGCCGTGACGCGGAACATGGCGCGGCAATGGCCTTCCGCAAGCGGTTGTGCTTTGCCGGCATATCGGTCGGTGACGTTGACGGCGTGGACGTATCGAATCGCACGATCCCAAACGAGCGGGAAACTGATCGGCGTTTTCTGGAAGCTCACGGCATAAATGGCGTGCAGGCGATGATCGCGCTGGGCCGTGGAGGCGCGAGCCACAAACCAGGCTTGGTCTAATTGATCGCCGGATGGCTCGGCGGCACCCGTGAAATGCCAGCCCTGATCCCACACTTCGGCCCAGGAATGATTGCCGCTGTTGTCGGACCATAGTGGTGTGCCGACGAAGCGGGCGGGCACGCCGACAGCGCGACAGGCGTCAATCAATAGCACGGTGAGTCCCGAGCACGACGCGAGTCCCGCCTTGATCGATTCGGCCGGGCTTTGGTCCGCTTTGGGGCGTTGTGTCGAGTACTTCACGTTGACGAGCCCGAAGATTTTTTGATTGAGGATCGCAGCCGCGTGCGCCGGCGATTTTGCGTCTCGCACCAGCGGCTTGAATCGCTCAATGAATTCCTTCCTCCAAGGGTCGCGACCTTCATTGATGTTCGCGTAAGGCAGAATGTTGTTGAGGAAGATGTCGACCGGGATATCGGCATGCCAGGGCGCCGCGCGCCATTCGCGATACGCGAGGTCACAATTTTCAAGCAGGAAGTCGGCAGACAGCGACGTGAGATCGCGGGGCGGCATGTTGGCGACGAGAAACCGCATGCCTTGTCGTTGATCGGCGGGGACACGCTCAAGCGCCGCAGCGATCTGCGAGCGATTCTCACCGGCAATTTCGAGTGCCTGCGCGATCGCGGTGTCTTCTTCTTTTACAGCATGCGGGCTTTGGGCTGCCTCTCCTGTTGATGGCTTGGCTGCTTCCTGGCCGAGGACCAGGAGGCCTTGGCTCGACAGGAAAACGACGGTCAGCAGCAAAAAGGATCGCGAATATCTCAGGCACGAAATAAGTCGGTACGACATCGATTCCGTCTCTCCAGAGTGTCGAATCAACAGCCACCAAAAATTGTAAGCACGAAGATCGGGTGCGGTCCGAGTCGGTGATTGCGTCGGTGCGAACATTCGAGTTCCATCGGTTTCCAACCCGAGCGACAATGTAACGGCCAAGCGTAACGGAGACAATTCGCTCGTTACGAAGAGTTGCGTGTGCGGAGGAGGCGGCTTGGAACCGGTATGGGTCTCGCCGGTCGATGCTGCAGCACGACGTCGTCGAACCGGTCCTGACGCTTCGACTGGCAACGGCTCGCATGGCAGTCGCTCCTTTGGTAGTACACGGGAGGATTGTCAAAAGCGTCAGCGCAGTGGCCCACTGCCGTCTGGACAGTGCAAAGTCCGTGTAGCAAAGTTCGTCATTTCGCGACGCGTTGTTAGCCATCGTCCGTGCGAATGTCTCGCTCGATTTGGCCGGATCGGCGTTCGGACAACTTCCAACTCCAGCTTCGCCCACCAGGTGGGCGTCGACAGGCGACGGTAGCTTAGGCTCTTTCAAGCCTTGTGCTCGGTGCGACGGACGAGAATCGCTTGGTAGCGATGGTCGACGGGGTGGGGCTTGAGGTACCGAGGGCCGGGGATCACTCCTGGAGAGTGGCCTTCGCCTGGCTAAGAAAAGGGGGCTGCTTGCCTTGGTTTGCGCGAAAGTGGTGCTTTTTGACGGTTTTACAGAATCTTTTGATGGAACTTTCAATCGAACTCATATAAACTGGCTGCAATTTGCTTGCGGACGTGTTTTCCCGAATGAGAATAATAGCTAGAGCATTGTCTTTCCGTTCACCTTCAAGTCACCATTCATGACCAAGTTTCGGCGTCAACTGGTCCTGCTGCTCGTTTGGCTGGTCGCTTGGAAGACCACGCCAGCGTTGGCGGCGGTGATCGGCCTTTCGAGCTTTGGGCCCGATAGCGAGGTGACGGAATACGTGCTGGTGTCCCAGCCCGAGGGTAACGCCGACACGTCGCAGGCCTATCCCACGAATCCTCTGTATTGGGATCTTTCCCTGTATTTCGACCCGTCGACATTCGCGTGGTCGCTGTTCGATCCCATGTTTGGCGGCGAGTGGTTCTACGACCCGGTCTTCGGGATGCAAACGCCATGGGGGAGTTTGGAGGATCCCAATATGTTCGTTTTGCCGCCGGAGGAAGAGAAAACTTCGAAAGAGCTGCTGATGCTCGAGATGTTTCCTCTGCAGGGTGGCGAGGCGATCCCCGCGATCTTCGGACCGGCCCTCGTTGGCGGTTCAAATGACTCATTGTTTTCCAACACGGGCGGCCCGAGCGTCGGTGGTGGTGGCGGTGGTGGCGGCGCGTTCGTCGCCGGTACCGGTGGAACGACCAGTGGTGGTACTGATGGTGGGACAACCAGCGGCACGGACGGTGGGACAACGAGTGGCACGGACGGTGGTGGAACTGACGGCGGGACCACAAGCGGGACCACAAGCGGGACCACAAGCGGCACGACAAGTGGTACAACCAGCGGCAGCACAACGAGTGGAACCACCAGTGGCACGACTACGAGTGGCGGTGGTGAGATTCCTGAACCGGCCAGCCTTCTGACGTGGTTCTTGCTTGCGACCGTGATGGCGGGCGTGCGGATACGTGGTCGGCGTCGGTCAGCAACTTCCAGCCTCGACGCGAACTGAAGTACCACAGGCGTAATCGGCTTTCTTGGACCGATCGTCGGGGGAGCCGATGCCGGGTTACCCGAGTCGACTTCTCGTCGCGAAGCTCGCGACTAGCTGCCATCGGTGAGATGCTGCCTGCTCAATTCGAGCAAGTTCCTGCCGTTCGACAACGTATAACGGCTTTTGTGCCGCCCGTTTCTTCCTTTCATTGTGTCACGACGGATGGATGACGTTCCCCTGCGGATTCGGGCTCTCGGAGGAGTTCTTCCCGTGATTGGTTGAAAGCGGGAGGACGAATAGATTCCCAGTTTCCTGACGGGCTCGCAGCGTCGAAACGGTTGCCATGGCGGCCGGATGGATCGAATCTTGGGACCTTGGCGATCATGCGGCGCGAGAATAAGGCTGAATCCTCGCTCGAGCCGGTGCGTGATCGAAGTTCGGGTGTAGATTTCGATAGAAAGTACGCGCAGAGGAAACGACGGCGAAATCGGGTATCGATGGCTTGTTGACGGCTATTCAATTCTGCGTGGTTTCGCTAAATTCGGGACTCTTTAATCTTCCGTAATGAAGCGTATTTGAATTGCTACTGGAGAGCATCACGCATGATATCGCTGCTGAAAATGGTTCCACGGCTGGCACTCCGTTCGACTTCGGTTCTGACGCGTTCTCCGTTTTTGCCCGCCGC
>JBJOLO010000553.1:0-6110 GCA_046045565.1 Planctomycetota bacterium
TCTTGTCCGCGGTTCGCTCGGTCATGCCGCCGTTGACGATCACGGGCAGTTCGAGCGGGCTCACATCAATCGCATACGCTCCGGCGCGGAATACCGGTTCGGCGGAAACAGCGTGCATCGCAAGCAGGGGACCGGTAACCATGCTAAGCAGACCGCAGAACAAGGCCCGACGATTCATATCAAACGATCTCCTGGAATCGCTGTTGATGACTTGATTCAAACTTGCCTCGCTCGGTCAGGTCGGGCATTCGATGTCGAGTTCGCGACAGAGGGTGAGCAACCTACGTGGACGGGGTAGACGCTGCCGAACACCACCCTCGCGCGTGCTCTCGATAAAGCCCCCACCCGCAGCGACTCGAGCTACGGAGCTTCTGTGGCGTTCTCCTGAGGGGAAACCACTTCGAACACAACGGCGGTCGCATTGTCGCGTCCGGATTCCGCGACGGCGGCTTCCACGATTCGTGATGCGGGCGACTGGCCGCGATCGCCGGTCGATGGCGAACGGAGAAGTTCTTCCAGGCCGCGATCCCACAAGCCTTCGATGACGCCGTCGGTGCATAGCAGGAATCGATCACCGGGTTCAGCCGGCACGGATCCGACTTGCGGCTTAACGAATTGGTTGCTGGCCCCCAGCGATTGCGAGAGCACATTTTTGCGGGGATGCTGCCGCGCTTCGCGTTCATTGAGTTTCCCCGATCGACGCAGCCAACCGACATGGGTGTGATCTTCGGTGAGTTGGCTGATGCCACCCTGTCGAGGTAGGTGGTAGATCCGGCTGTCGCCGACATGCCCGAAGTGGACCGTGCCGCCGATGTACCACAACATGCTCAGCGTGGCACCCATGTTCCTGCCTTGTGCGTAGCTTTGCCCCAAGGTACTGATCTGGCGATGCGTGCCCATGAAAAGATCGGTCAGGCATTCGCCGATCCCCAGATTGCGGTGACGCGGAGAGATCTGAAATCTGCGGGGCATCAGTCGAGTGATATTGTCCAGAGCAAACTTGCTCGCAAATTCGCCGGATCGCTCACCGCCCATGCCATCACTGACGGCGAAGACGAAGTCATTGTCGTCGGCAGCGACCTCGCCGGATGCGGCAAGGTAGTAGAAGTCGCGAGTGCTGAACGCGATGGCGAGAAACGCATCTTCATTGTTGGGCCGGAACCGGCCACGGTCCGTGCGCCCGGACCATCGTACTTTGTGGCTTGGTAATGCGGCGGGACGCGCGCCAACCGCCCGCTGCGGATCGTCGGCGACCTGGCCTTCGTTCACTTCATCGAGGATGGTGGCGAATTCAAAATCGATGACGCAGAATCGACCGTCGGTGGCCCGATAGGTGATATTTCGCAAAAACGGATCGTCGTGACGGACGCCGTACGTGATTAACTCATCGAATAGCGACTGCAGTTTTTCATCACTCATCTGCTGGACGCGCTGGCCGCAGTTGGACGTGATGAGCTCTAACTTTTCGCGGTCGAATCCGAGCACTCGGGGGACAAAGTCGCATCCCCGCCGCTCCAGGTACTGCAGCACCCGCAATTCGTTCTCGAACCGCTCGCTCGCGTTCTGTGCCCGAAAGAATTTGTGGACGCTGCCGTCGTAACCGATTCGCACCAGCGCCCGTGCCGTGTTCTTGGCTTCCACCGTTTCCGCCTTCCCGGCCGATTCGCCAATCGTCCAACTCGAAAAAAATCGCCGTCCCTCCCGAGGGAAGGACGGCGTCGAGTTTCAGGATAACGAACCATCCGAGGTCGGCCAACTAGCCCACCGAACGAATCGTCTTGAGCAAGCGGGAGACGATCTTGTAGGGATCGGCTTGCGAGTTCGGACGGCGATCTTCGAGGTAGCCCTTGTAGGCGTCGCCGGCTACGAAGCTGTGCGGAATGCGGATCGATGCTCCACGATTCGCCACACCGTAGTTGAACTTGTCGATCGATTGCGTCTCGTGCAAGCCGGTCAAACGCAAGTGGTTGTCCGGGCCGTAAACCGCAATGTGCTCGTCTTTGTACTTGTCAAACGCAGCCATCAATTTCTCAAAGTAGGCCTTGCCGCCCGTCTCGCGGAGGAGCTTGGTCGAGAAGTTCGTGTGCATGCCCGAACCGTTCCAATCGCCACGGATCGGCTTGCAGTGCCATTCGATGTCGACGCCGTACTTCTCGCACAGCCGCGCCATCAGGTATCGCGACATCCACAAATCGTCGCATACCTTCTTGGCACCTTTGCCGAAGATCTGAAATTCCCATTGGCCCTTCGCCACTTCGGCGTTGATGCCTTCGAGCGCAATGCCCGCATCCAACGTGATATCGATGTGCTCCTCGGCGATCTGACGCGCCGTGCACCCCACATTCTTGTAGCCCACGCCCGTATAGTAGGGACCCTGCGGAGCTGGATAGCCCGAGTCCGGGAAGCCCAGTGGCCGACCGTTCTTGTAGAAAAAGTACTCCTGCTCGAAGCCGATCCACAAATCAGGATCATCTTCGATGGTCGATCGGAAATTCGACGGGTGGGCCGAGTTGTTCGGTAACAACACTTCGCACATCACGAGGAAGCCATTCTTCCGCGTGCTGTCCGGATACAGGGCAACCGGCTTCAGAACGCAGTCCGAACTGTGGCCTTCGGCCTGTTGGGTGGAACTGCCGTCGAACCCCCAAACCGGGAGGTCCGCGACGCTGGCCGGGGCCTTGTCCACAATCTTGGTCTTGCTGCGCAGATTCGGTTCCGGCAGGTAACCATCCAACCACACGTACTCCAACTTGTACTTTGATGCAGACGACACGGGGCAAACCCTCACGCTAAAAAGAATCGAATATCGAAACACCACCGTCCAACGCGGACGAATCTTTGGCGGCGTATCGGACCAAGAGAATCGGCCAAGCCGCTTCCGCAGCCACCCGGTGCGTGAGCGATTCTATGTTGTTTGCCCCTTCGCAGAAAGGGACCCCCAACCAAGAGTCGCTGCTATTCTCGTGATGCACAATCGCTGAGCATCAGATGCCCGCGCAACTGGCAATCCAGACCGAAAAACCGCCATCAATCTGGGTGTTAATCACGTAGGCAACTCGCGTGCCATGGCCAACCCGATGATCCCTAAACTTCGACATGCGGCGTGGCGGAGTCGTCAAAAGCTGGCTGGATCAGCCCGACGCGGAATATGGCACGCGGCGGGTGGCAATTGATTTCACGGCGAAGAGCAGAATCACTGCGAGCCCGTTTGATTTCACGCGATCCGAAGCGGGACGGAGTTCAACTCAGGATCGATTGGATCACGTTTCCGTGGACGTCCGTCAGTCGACGGTCGATGCCGTTGTGTCGCACGGTCAATCGCTCGTGATCGATTCCCAGCAGGTGCAGGACGGTCGCATGCAGATCATGCGCGGTGGTCTTATTTTCCGTGGCGAGATAGGAGAAATCGTCACTTTGACCGACGCTGGTGCCGCCCCGAATTCCGGCTCCGGCCAACCAAGTTACGAAGGTACCGCCGTTATGGTCGCGGCCGGTGCCACTCTGGGTGAAGGGCATGCGGCCGAACTCGGTCGTCCAGATGACAAGCGTATCCTCGAACATGCCGCGACTTTTAAGGTCGTTGAGCAAGGCCGCGATGGGCCGATCGACTTGGCGGGCGATGGGAGGCAATTCCTGCGGAACGTTGGTGTGATTATCCCAGTTGTTCGACGCGCCGCCGGCGCCGCTCCAGACTTGGACAAATCGCACGCCGCGCTCGAGCAATCTTCGGGCGAGCAGGCAATTGCGAGCGAAGCCGCCGTCGTGTGCCGCAGCATCGGTACCGTAAGCGGCGTGCGTCGAAATCGATTCTTTGGTCAGATCAAATGCTTCCGGTGCCGCCAATTGCATGCGCGCCGCCAGTTCATACGACTCGACGCGGGCACGCAGTCGCGAGTCGCCGGGACGAAGATCGGAATAGGTTCGGTTCATTCGCTGCAACATTCGCAGTCCCGCCTCGGACGATTCGGGCGTAACGAATTTTGCTCCGGGCGCCGGTTGGAGATCGGCAATCGGTGTTGGCGCCGAGGGGTTGATGACCGTTCCTTGATGCGTCGTCGGCAGGAAGCCGGACGAGAAATCTCCCAGGCCGTTGTAGGGCAGCCCGCGCGGGTCGGGAAGCACCACAAAGGTCGGTAAGTTCTCGGTAAGACGGCCCAACGCATAACTGACCCACGCGCCGCAACACGGAAACCCTGGCAACAGGAACCCCGTGGTTTGCAAGTAGCTTGCAGGACCATGCACATTGGTCTTCGATGCCATCGACATCAAGAACGCGAGGTCATCAACACAACTCGCCATGTGCGGTAGCACATCGGTAACCCAGCGACCGCATTCGCCATGTTGCTTCCAAGGGAACGGCGATTTCATCAGGGGGCCGGGGGTTCCGGTGGCGGTGGCCTTCAGGCCCACGTCGACCGTTTGCCCATGCCTTTTTTCCAGTTCGGGCTTGTAGTCGAAGGTGTCCATCTGGCTTACGCCGCCATTCATGAACAGCTGCACGATGCGACGGACCTTCGCGGGGTGGTGTAGTCCACCGACGGCGGATGGCGTGGACGCTTGATCATCGGCAGCGGCACGCTCTTGATCCATCAACTGTGCCAACGCCAGGCCGCCGAAGCCGCCGGCCGCGCGGAACAACATCGCGCGTCGCGAGCAATCGAGTCCGCGTTCCATTTCGTCGCTCATGGCGAGTTGTGCCTCTTCGTAAATGCCTAATCGATGAACAGGAATTCGCTGGAATTCAGCAGCACCCGCGCCAGATTGGCCAGGCCATGGACCCGTGCGTACTCCGCCCAATCCGATAACTCATCACGATCCGCATCACGGCAGAGCGTCTGTTGTGCTAAAGCCTGCACTTGCGTTTTTAGATTCGCGCCGACGTGCGCAGCTTCGCCCGTTTGCGCAGCCGCGCCCGCTTGCGCAGCCAGCGCCGCGCAGTGTTCGGCATGTCGTAATACCAGTTTGTTATTCCAGATCGACAGTGCCTGCAGCGGACTGACGGAACTCGCGCGAACGGGAGTGGACTGAGAAAAGTCGGGGCAGTCCAGCATCTCGAGCAGCGGATCGGGGCGCGTGCGAAAAACGTAGCGATAAATGGCGCGACGATTTGCCTGTGCCTGATCGACGTCGTATTGCTGATAATCGGCATTCGGTGTGACGTGGACCCCGGGACTCATGATGAAATGCATCACCGGTGGTCCACCCATCGTCAGATCGAGTTTGCCGCTCGTAAACAACACTGCATCGCGGAACGATTCGGCATCGACACGACCGCGGTTCATTCGCCAGAGCCAACGATTGTCGGCATCTTTCTCCGCTGCCAACCGGTTGTCGGCCGTTGTTTGGCCAAACGTGTGGCTCAAGAGCAATTGTCGGTGCAGTCGTTTCCACGATCCGCCGCCGGATTTGCGAAAGTCGTCAGCCATCCAATCAAGCAAATCGGGATGTGTCGCCTGGCTGCCCATGCGTCCGAGATCGTTGGGGGAATCGACGATGCCACGACCAAAATGGTAGTGCCAAATACGATTCACAATCACACGCCAGGTCAGCGGATTGTTTTCGTCGGTTAGCCAGCGAGCCAGGGCGAGTCGCCGGTCACCTTCACGATGGTTGTCAGGCAAGGCAAAACGCGGAGTCAATCCGCTTACCGCCTGCAGTGCGCCGGGCGACGCCAATTCGAGCGGTTGCGATACATTGCCGCGGGCGAGTCGGTGGACGGCGCGAGGCGACGCGGCAGGGCGAAACGTGCCGTCAGGGGTGAATTGGTTCGTGCCGCAGAAGACGCGCGACTCCGGTGGCAACGACTCCAGCGTACGGTTGAGTTCCTGCTCCCAAATCCAGCGGGCGAGTTCGGCTTGTTGGACCGCACTTCGCGCATCGGCTTGGATCTGTATGACGTCGCGAATCTCCGCAGGAAGCGGCCGCAAAATCGATGACTCGGGTTGTGCCGCTGCCGTCACTGCAAGTCGAACGCGGCCAATCAGGTGTCCCCCGCCGTGAAGTTGATCCAGCTCGACGGTCAAACAAACGCCTTCCTCGAAATCAATCGCTTGCGCGAATGCAAACGCCGCTTCGTGCGCTTTGCCGACAGCCGGATAGATGCCCCAGGC
>JBJOLO010000588.1:0-5444 GCA_046045565.1 Planctomycetota bacterium
CAAGGTGCTGGAAACCGTCCCCGCTATCGAGCGAATCGGGATATGCCTCGCCACATGTCAGGTCCATCGTTGCCAATGGCTGCTCGATCAGCCTGTCTCCAATAGCGGTCGACTGCGACAGATCCTACTGGAGCTTGCTGAAGAGCATGGATGGCAGTGGCAGGTGGAGCTCGTGCCGGACCCCGACCGCATTCTGCGAGCGTCAACCGAGATCGTCGCTTCATCCGACAGCCAGATCCTCGACGCCGCCAGCTGCTGGTTTAACCTGGCTCGCGATGTCATCGATCGCGCATGCCCCGAAGTCCGAGTGACGGTCCTCGACGGACTCGATGCCGATCCTTCTTGAGCGCATGACAGCCGGGCTGCCGCAAGCGTTCAGGGGCCCGCTATACTGGGCTCCAAGCCCGCACACTAATCCGCAAGACCGGTATACTGTCGGAACACGTGCCGATGACGTCGGTGATGCAGCCAGAGGATTGAACCATTGCCTTCGTGACGGCTCGGCGACTTCGCGACAGATCGGCGTTTTCGCGACAGATCGGCGTTTTCGCGACAGATCGGCGCATGCCGCGATCCCGTGTTGCTGCGGCTGTCGAGCGCCGCCCGCCAACACGACCGGCATGAATGACTACCAACCGGCCCCGCACCACGCACAGACAACAGAATCAATAACGGCTTACCGAACCTTGTAGCGACCTTTCCTGTCTAGTTCATAGCCTGCTTCATAAAAACACTCGTCCCCACCGGCAAAACCATGTTTCGATTCCTTCATGCTGCCGACTTGCATCTCGACCGGCCTTTAAAGGGGCTGACGAACCTTGCCCCGTCGATGGCCGAGCAGGTCCAGATCGCAAGCCGGACTGCGTTACAGCGGATGTTCGAAGTGGCGATACGCGAGGACGTTCAGTTTGTACTGCTCGCGGGGGACATTTTTGACGGGGACGTTCGCGACTATGGCACGGTTTATTTTCTGTTAAACGAATTGGGGCGTCTGTCAAAATCGATCCCGGTCTATGTGATTCGCGGCAATCACGATGCGCTGAACGCGGCCACCCGGCGCATGAATTGGCCCGCGAATGTTTTCGAGTTCCCGGCTGGCTCTGCGACGCGGCATGTGATTTCCGAGTGCAAGGTGGCGATCACCGGCCAGAGTTTCGGCGACACGGCGGAGGCACAGAATCTCGTACAAGGCTACCCATCGCCGCTTGCCGGCCACTTTAACATCGGCCTCCTACACACGTCTCTGGCAGGAGCCGAGGGGCACGACACTTACGCGCCCACTTCGGAGCAGGAACTGTCGTCGCTCGGCTACGACTACTGGGCGCTGGGCCATATTCATGCGCGGCGGATGGTTCGCTCGGGCAGCCCTTGGATCGTCTTTCCGGGCAACATCCAGGGCAGCTCGGTTCGCGAATGCGGGCCTCGCGGTTGCGTGATCGTCGAAGTCGATGATCTCTCTCATGCCACCGCACAATTCGTTGATCTCGACGCGTTTCGTTTCCATACCGTCACCGTCACGATCCCCGACACCTCCGGTCGCGCGGTATGGATCGATCGGACCGTTGCGGTGGTCAGCCGGCTGCCGCTGGGGGAGGGCAACGCCGTCCGTGTCTCCTATTCCGGTCTCCATGCTTTTTCGGACAACGAATCCGAACAGCGCGACTTCCGCGAACAATTGGCGCAGGAACTCGCAAGCATGGGCCGCGCCGTGTGTCTGGAGTCCGTGCATTTCACATCCAAGCAATCGCTGTCGAACTTCGCCACTTCCAGCGAGGACCTTCAGCGGTTCGCCGAGATCCTCGCCGAATGGGAACGGACGCCAAGCGAACTGTCGGCATGGCTCGAAAACGACCCGGAAACGACCAAACTCGCATCCAAGCTCGGCAAAGTGATGTCCAGCAGCGATATCCGCCGACAGTTACGTTCAACTGATTCGCTGGCCGACGTGATCACGCGCCTGCGGTAACCACCCAAGCCGCTTTCGTGGAGCCGTATGAAGTTCACCGCCGTTCGATTCCAAAAGATTGGACCGTTCCTCGATACCTACCTGCGCTTTCCCGCGGAAGCGAAGTTGCACATCATCCACGGTCCGAACGAAGCCGGAAAAACATCGGCCCTGAAACAGATGCTCGGTTTCCTGTTTCGATTTGATCAGCAGAGTCAGGACGATTTTCGATTTCCCTACACCGAGCATGCGGTTCTTGCGGATGTCATCACGCTCGACGGCAGTTCGCGCTCCGGAATCAAGCGTACTCGGGGCCGCGCGAATCAAGGCCTGGAAGGCGCCCACGAGAACGATCTTATTCCTCCCGGGATGACCAAGGAGACGTTCCTCAAGCTTTTCGCAATCAGTCACGCATCGCTGCGAGAAGGAGCGGCCGACCTGTTTGCCGGGACATCCGATCTTCGCTCGCTGCTCTTCGACGCCATGACAGGCATGGCGTCTGCCGGTCAATTGCGAAAGCGTTTGGCCGAATCACGCGAGAAACTTCTCGCCACCCGCTCCGGCCTCATTGCCGACAGCATCAAACAATGCACGGATGCGAAAACGGAAATCGGCCGCATTGAAAAAGAGCGCCTGCAGTTCGCCGATTCGTACCAGCGACTGCATGATCTGGAGAAGCTCATCGGCACAATCGAGACCGAACTCAAGGCAAGGGAGCGGGACAAGTCGACGCTCGAGCGACTGTCGCACGGCATCCGGCTGCGAATTCAAATTCGTGAAAATGATCGATTGCTGGAGGAATATCGCGTTGTGCCGGACCTCGAGCCCGACTTCCGAACAAAATGGGACCAACTCGAGCGCGACCATCATGAAGTAAAGACCACATACCAAACGCTCGACGAAGAACTCACTAGGACACGTACTGACCTGCAGGCAACGCCGACCCCGCGATTTCCAGAGCGATTCCTTCAGCAAGTTCAGTCGCTGTCAGATCGACGCACCCATGTTGTCGCCGCTTTGCAGAAACGACGAGCCTGCATAGATGAACAGGCGCGACAGCAAGAGCTCTTGCAACAACAGATTCGTCAATGGATGCCCGAGCGGGCTGGCCAACCGATCCGCGATTGGCTGCCCTCCGATTCCCAACGCAAAGAACTGCGATCCCTGGCCACACAGTACGATCAACGCGTACCGATGATCACGCTCGCCGCAGCCGATCTCGACAAATCGCGGCGTCGCGTCAAGGAACTCGAGGAGTCGATCAGCCAGCTCGCGCCATTACAGGATTGCACCAAACTGCAGGCCGTGCTCGATGAAATGAATGAACTGGGGATCAACGAGACCCGCCTCTTGGAGTCGGCACTTGCTGTATCCCAGTCGCTCGACAATCTGTTGCAAGAATCCCGTTCCCTGGCGCCGCCGCTGTCCGAAATCAGCGATCTCGAACGGTTGACCATCCCCTCGCCTGAATTGCTGGAGGAATGCGCCGGCCAGTGGAATCGCGTAAACCGCCAGTTGGAGACTGCGACCGACGAATTGCACGAGAAACAAAAAAAACAGCGAAAACTGGAAGCGACAGTCAAGCGACTGCAGTGCGACGCAGCCGCCATCGTTGGTGGAGACGATATCCTCGATACGCGTCGCCATCGTGATCAGGCCTGGCACTTGATCCGCAACGAACGCACAGGTCAAACCGTTTCCAAGCAGAGCATCGATGAGCTGCTCAAGGAAATGGGACGTGACAAGTCTCTGGACAAGACGCTGGATGAGGCACTCACACGGTTGATTGCGGAAGCCGATCGACAGGCCGACGCTTTGGTGGCCAATGCCGATCTCGCCTCCAGCCTGCGGCTCAAACAGCAAGAGAGTCAAGAACTCGCTTCGGAGATCGCCGATACCGAGCAGCGACTCCAAGAACACGCCACGACTCGCCTGTCACAACTCGACTCATGCGTGCAGCAGTGGACCACATGCCATGGCCCCGGCGCTCCGCCGGGATCTCCGAGCGATCTGCGCGGCTGGTTTGAAAAGGCACGAAAACTGAAAGCCGACCTGCAGAATCATCGCCGCTTTGTGCAGATTGACAAACAGCTGCGCGAAAACACGCAGCGCCTGCTTGTACAACTAGCCGTACTCCTGGGGACAGATCAGACCACATGCACGTTGGCCGAAGCACGGGTTCGTGCCAAAACACGACTCGACGCGCAAATCGAACTTGCCCGCGAACATGCAACCCAAAACGAGGCGCTCCGCCAGGTGCGAATCGATTGCTCGACTCGACAAGATCAGCTTGGGGATCATGAACGGCAATTGACCGAGATCTGTGCGTCGTGGAACCGCGTTATCGCGCCCCTGGAGATCGCCGCCGTCGATGATTATTCAGCGTTCGTCGATGCCCTCGAACGAATCAGCCTGGAGCACGACAGATCGATTGAAAGACAAGCGGAACTCGCTGAACTGGAGCAACTTCGGGAAACATTTTTCTCGGATCTGCGAAGCCTTTGCCTTGAGTCAGACCGTCCCACCGTAACACACGAGGACACCCACTGGTCCGACACGGTCGCGGAACTCGTCAAGCTTGCGGAGTCGGATCGTGACGCGAGGCAACGGCGCAACCGACTGGAGGCGGAACTGAGCAGGCGGTCGGAGCGTTTCGAGGAGTTGAAACTCAAGCTTGAGCAGACCACGCGTGCCGTTGCACGAATGCTGGCCATCGCAGGCGCGACCACGCCGGCCGAAGTGGACGATGTAATCGCCCGTGCCGACCGGAAGCGGAATGCTCGCTTCGAGCGAGCGAAGGCCGAGTCGAGTCTGCTCGATGACCTGGGGATGTCGCCAGGCGATTACGAAGCCGCCTTGGCCGGACGCGACCGCGCGACGCTCGTTTCGGCCATCACGGATCTGGAACAGGTCATCACAACGCAGCGGCAGCAACTGACCGAATACCGCGACGAGCACACGGGACTGAAGGTGGCACTCAACGCCATGGCAAACTCCAGCGATGCCGCGAAAGCGAGACAAAAGCTGGAGGAAGGCGTCGCCACGCTCAATGATCGCGTGGCTCAGTGGCGCGACTTACGCATCGCCGAACGCTGCCTCGAGCAGGCAATCGAACGCATGAAGGGGGAGGTTGGCGAAAAACCGTTCGACCGCGCCGGCCAGTTCTTTCGCCGGATGACCAACGATCGATACACAAACCTCGACGTTGACTGGGAGTCCGGTCAGGTGTTCTTCCGCGTCAAACGGCTTGATCTCGGCTCACCGATCGACCTGCAAAACGAAGAAGCCCGGGGCCTGAGCGAGGGCACGTCGGACCAGCTGTGGATGGCCCTGCGACTCGCCGCGATCGAAGCCCGAGTTGATCAGATGATCGCCGCAAAAATGCATCCGATGCCGATCATCATCGATGACGCACTGCTGACGTTCGACGATCAGCGCGCCGTCTCCGCCATGCAAATCCTGGCAGAGCTCGGCGAGAAAACCCAAGTCATCGTGTTCA
>JBJOLO010000697.1:0-9202 GCA_046045565.1 Planctomycetota bacterium
GGCCGACGTGGGTGTGATTTGTTTGGATTGTGCTGATTTGTGAGAAAGCTTGCGATGAAACCATTGCCTTCACTGGGATGCCGCCGGGAAGATCTTGATACACCTTGCTTGATCATTGACATCGAAGCACTAGATCGCAACATCGCGCGGATGCAGTCGTTTTGCCGTCAGCACCAGGTTGGCTGGCGACCGCATGCGAAAAGCTACAAGTCGTCGGCGGTCGTAAAGCGGGTACTGGACGCCGGTGCAATCGGCGTCACCTGTGCCAAGCTTGGTGAGGCCGAGGTATTCGCAGCGCTGGGTGTCCAAGACATGTTGATCACCGGACCCATCGCAGGTCCGATCAAGCTGGCGAGGCTCACAGCACTTCGGCAAATCGCCGATCCGATCGTCGTCGTCGACCACCTCGATCACGTGCAGCTGCTAAGTCAGGCCGGGTTCCAGCATCACGCCCCGCTGAGGGTGCTCATCGAAATCGATCTTGGCATGCGGCGATGCGGTGTGCCGCCCGGATCGGCCGCTGTCGCCCTGGCTCACGAAATCGCCCGCCACCCCACTCTTGCCTTCGCCGGCATGATGGGGTGGGAAGGGCATCTCCTGACCATCGACGATCCCGCCGAGAAGCGGCAGCGGATCGCGGAAGCGATCGACGGACTGGAGACCACGCGGCAAGCGTTGATCGCGAGCGGTATTCCGTGTCCGATCGTGAGCGCCGGCGGGACCGGTTCTTTTCCGATCACGGGAACGCTTGGCGTTGCCACGGAACTGGAAGCGGGCGGCGCGATTTTTATGGACCTGTTCTATCGCAATAAGTGCCACATCGAGGGCATGGATTTCGCGCTCACGGTGCTTACCACCGTGATCAGTCGTCCCGAGGCAACTCGCGCTGTCATCGACGCAGGTCGCAAGACGTTGAGTCCCGACTTGCATCTGCCGGCGGTGAAGGATCGCGCTGACCTCAACGTGCAATGGCTGTCAGCAGAGCACGGGATCCTGAGCGTTCAGGAATCCGCGTCGCTTTCGATTGGAGACAAGCTGGAACTCATTCCTGGTTACGGCGACTGGACCACGGTACTGCACGATCACTATTTCGTGTTTCGGGGCAATCGCTTGGAGGCGATCTGGCCGCTGGAAGCCCGTAGTCGAAATGATTGATCTGCCGCCTTCGCTCTCAGCGAGCCGGATAGAGCCAGATGCCTCGCAGGTCGATCATCGCCCCTTTCACCGGACCAGCCGAGCGGATTTCCAATTGCGTTTCCCCTTTCTTCAGTTCCACCACGCCGACCTCGGCGGTGCGGTACTGGTCCCAGTCACCCGTGCTGCGCACGATGCCACCCAGCGTTTGGTCGCCGATGGTAATCGCGTAGCGATCGCCTGACATATCGACATGCGACGCATAGTCGATAACGCAGCGATATTTCCCAGGCTGGCGAACGTCGATGGTCCAAACGGCTCGATCGTCGGGGCTCTGCCAATAACCAAGGTTGCGATATTGCTCCTCGAATACCAACGACGGTCCATAAATTCGGGCATTGGTGGCGAGCAGTTTTAATGCACCGCTGTCTTCCGCTCGCACGGTTTCGGGCTGATTTCCGGGAAACGCCTTGGGCGGCAGAGCGTGCTGACGCAGGTAGGCAATGACGTCGACAATGTCCTGCGGGGACAGATCTTTCTCCAGTCCTTCGGGCATGAGCGATTTGCCGGTCGCTTTCAGCGTGTCGATTTCATGCCGCAACACGGTCGTCGCTTTGGACTCTTGTCCCAGCAAAGTAACGCTGGCACCGGTCTCGGCGGCGAGGATCCCGGAAAGGCTGCGTCCGTCCTCGGTAACGAGCACGTAATCGAGATAACGATCTTCGATGGCGCGGTTTGGATCGAGGATGGCCACGGTGAGTGCATCGATCGGTTTGCCAGCGAGCGCCGCCAGATCGGGGCCCACGGCGTGCCCGCGGTCATTCAATCGATGGCATACAGCACACCGCTTTTCATAGACCGTTCGACCTCGTTCCGCATCGGCTGGCTCGGTTTTGGCTGCAAGGTATTTGGCCACGATTTCCTGGCGGTTACTTGCCGTGGCGCTTTCGAGCAGTCTCGAGGCGCGTTCGCGAAGGGCCTCGCTCTTGTGCGTCAACAGTTGCTGACGCCGGCGGGCATCGAGAAGATTCGCCGGTGCGTTTTGCTGTTCGATGCGATCGAGCAGCGAACCGGCCCAGGCCTCGCGGCTCATGAGCAGATCGAGAATCGCGGCCCGCAGGTTCGGGCTATGTCCATTCCAATCCCGGAGCAACATCTCGGGCAGATCGTCGTTCGGACTGCGGGCAAGCGAATTGACGGCCGCAATTTGCACCGCGGTGGAATGCCGCGGGGTCAGCAGCGCGAGCAGGATTTCCCGATCCCGCTTAAGCTGTGCCGGGTCTCGGCCAAGTAATCGCGCTGCGGCAGCACGGGCCTCATCACTGGCATCGGCCGAGGCTGCCTGCCGCTGCGCTTCCGCGGTCAGCGTACGCAGCGCGGCGAGTGCCGCGGCATCGAGGTCGATTGCAGCGTTGTCTCTGCGACGATCGACTGCTTCCAGAATGGCAGCAACAGCGACAAACTGACCGCCTTGCCACTTGCCTTGCCGCGGCGACGCAAGCGATTCCAGCGCTCGCGAGACCGTCTCCCGCTTGCCGATCGCCACCGCCGTCGTCAGCACAGCGGGCAGCAGTCCCTCTCCCTGCCCGATACCCTGCCCCGCACCGCTATCCATCAGGATCTGCTCCAACACCGTCTGCAGGTTCTCCGATTTCAACGACGACAACACGGCCGCCCGTTGATAGGGGTCATCGCCCGCTCGCCGGGCAAGCATCGCCAGGATCGCGGCAGCATCGGCGTGGTTCATCGCGCCAAGCGAACAGGCAAGTTGCAAACGTACGGTCGGTTCCGCATCTTCCGTTAACTTTTTCAGTACCGGCAGGAGTTGCGATTCGTCACCCTGCCCTGCAAAGCCTTCACACAGCCGGATCGCTGCCATGCGAACACCCGGATGCGGATCGACCAGGGCAGATTGCAGCAGCCGGACATCGAGCAGTCCGAGTCCCTCCAGAGTGCACAGCGCATGCAGTCGTGCGTGCGGCAACTGCGATTCTCTCGCGAGTTTTTCCAGCGGAGCTTGCGCTGCACGATCGCCACGCCATAGGAGCATTTGCTGCACCATGTCGCGTTGCCAACCGTTGGTCGTCTCCAGCGCCGCCACCAAACCGGGTGTGTCGAGTCGATCGAGTCGCACCATCGGTCTGGCGGGGGTCTGATCGGGAACCACACGGTAGATGCGGCCCATGGTCGTGCCCGCGCGGAGATCAAGTTTGCGCTGCCAACTCTGTGGAATCCACTCGGGATGCTCGATAACGGCTCGATACATGTCGGCGATCCATAGTCCGCCGTCCGGTCCGGTGCGCGCCATCACGGGTCGAAACCAATTATCGCTCGACGCCAGGAATTCGACTCGCTGTTCGTCTTCCGCCCGCTGGCTCGTGAACGAAACGCCCTCGCCCGTCATCACTTCGCGATGCACCAGGTTGTGAACCGGCTCGCAAATAAACACGTGCGCCGCGTTCCAGGCGTTTGGCAAAGGCAGACCCAGCAGATTGTCGCGATAGACTTCGGGACTGCAGGCGGAGGTGAAACGATTTGACATGTTGAAGTCATTGAATCGCGCGAGCGTTCGACTCGCGGGAAACACGGGCGATGCACCGGGCTGCAACGATACGTGTTGCCGGATTTCGGGCGGCGCCACGTGCGGGTTGCGACGCAGATAGGAATCCTGCATCACATAGTGCCACATCGGGTTGGCGTTATTGCCGCCGAACCAATTACCCCAGTCATCGCGATTTCTTCCGAACTGCGTCTGGCCCGCCTCCGCGTCCAGTTCGCCCGTGTCAGGACGGAAACGCAAATCGCGTCCTCCGATCCCGACCACCTTCTGTGTCTTTTGCGATCGTATTTGCCCGCCGCTGTCTCCATTGGCTAAGTAAAGCCAATTGTCGAGTCCCCAGCGGAGTCCGTTTACGCGATGTTGCTGATTGCCTTCGTTGAATCCTTCGAGCAGCGGTTCTTGCAGGTCGGCTTTGCCGTCGCCATCCGTGTCTTCCGCGTAGAACACCTGTGGCGCGGCGGTGACGATCACGCCTTTCCGCCATACCTTTACCCCTGATGGGAACGGGATGCCGTCGAGAAAAAGTTCGGACGTGTCATACTTGCCGTCACCGTCGCGATCCGTCAATCGCTTGATGCGACCGCCGAACCCGGTGCGCGGATCGTCCGGTCCGTTCCAATCCAGACCGTTTGGATAATCGCGCATTTCCGCGACCCACAAGCTTCCATCCGGGCCCCAATCGAAGGCGACCGGATCTTCAACGAGCGGTTCGGCAGCGACGATTTCGACCTTCATCCCGGGTCGAACCCGAATCGCAGCGCGCGATTCTTCGGGCGATTTGGGCGGCGGAATATCAGCCTGTTTCACGGGCGGGTAGAACCAGGCGGGCAAGAGCTTCTGCACCGTATCGATGATCGTTCCCTCCGCCTCCGCCGACACGCGACTTGGCTTTCCGTAGTAAACCAGAGACTGATCGGCTTCGTACCCACCTTCGCGCAAAATGCGTTGCGATGGGATGTAGCAGGGGACGTCGTTCGCATACGCGGTGATCCACAGTCGATTCGCGTCGAGCTCCGTCTTCAACTGAATCGCGTAATCGACAACGACCTCGCCACCCAGGAAAACCATGGCGAGGTCTCCGATCTGTCGACCGCCCGTTGGTGCATCAGCGGCAAGTCTCGCCCCGAACGTCCAGGTGGCGATCGGGTAGCGGAAGGAATCTGCAATTTCTTCGCCGGCATCGAGTTTCTCCAGATGCTTGCGGGCATGATAGCCCGCAGCGCCAGCCTGCTTCGCTCGCTGTTCCCATTCCTCGCGGGTTGGCAGCGGGTCCAAGGGCAGGTTGAGATAGCGCAGCCGGCAATCCAGTTGTGGCGTGAGCGGCTGCATTTCACCGGCGAGTATGCGATTGACCTCGGTGGCGAGCGCGCGTCCGTGCTGTTCGCTGAACTCGGGTTTGCTGCGCGGGGACGGATTGGCATCGGCGCCGCAGCCGATCGTGATCATCGCGATCGCACCGGGATGTTCCCGCTCCAGAAACTCTTGTGCGTGCCCTGCCCAGTCGCCGGCGATCTTGTTGAATTCACCGGTCAGTGTCGTGCAATGGCATGCATAGTTGGCAACGACGGCAATCAGACGGCCTTGGGTATCGCGGGCAGCGAGCACCGGAAGCGCGTGATCCACCGGCCCGTCGCCTTGTAGGCCAAAACCGGTCCATTGTCCGTCCTTCAACACGCGGCGGTTGGCCGCGAAACCGACCTTGCCCTGCGCCCACTCTAGTCGTCCCGGCCGACGCGCATCGAGTGCCGCTCGTGCCGCAGCGATCATTCGTTCGGTGAGCTCTTTCGTATAGCGATCGACCGCCGCCTGTTGATCGGGCGGCAGATCCGCACCGAAAATATGCGGTGCCCAGTCGGTCAAGCACGGCGCGGAATGGGTATGCGTCACGCAGATCGCCAGCCGCTCGTTCTTCACTCCCTGCTCGCGCAACGCTTCGGCAACCGCCTGCCGGATCGCGGGCGTCATACCGCAGTTGTCCACCGTCAGCAGGATAGCCGGATCGTTGTCGCCTAGGGCAAGCGCCTTCACCGACAAACGCTGCGAGATCTCGGCAGCAGGCACGCTGCGATTGCCATATCCAGCAAGCCGCACAGGATAGTCGGGCGTTACGTCGACTTTCGCCGCACCAATCATCATCGGCGGCAGATTCCGCTTCCGGTCGCGATCGCGCAGCGGTTGCAACAGGTCCGCGTACGTCACGCGGTCGACCAGATTGGGAAGACGGTTCGTGTCTTCGTTTTGTACCCACAGCGTACGCGAATGAAACCAACCGCCGTTGTTGCTGCCGTCAACGCGCGTCAGCGGCGGTATCACCGGTCCGATGCTCGACTGACCTCGAATTCCCTCCACCGCACGAATCGACCACCCCGAATCCCGATCGCGAAATAAATGCAGAGAATAGGACTCGGCGCTCGAGTACAACACGTCGAGTTTTCCGTCGTTATTCACATCGATAAACCGCAGATCGGCACCGTCGGCGTGTAGGCGATCGAGTGGCACCGACTCCGGTAGCCCGAAAGGCAGTTGTATTTGCGAGCCATCGGGCTGAAGCGAAACAATTTCGCTCTTTCCTTCGATGATCCGAATAATCTCCGACCGGCCATCGCCGTCGATATCTCGAACTCGCTCGTATGCCGACGCCAACGACAAGCCCGCGGGATACTCGCCGCCGGTTTGCTTACGCCATTGATTGGTCGCCGGATCCCAGATTTTACGCACGACTTCTCCCGAAGCACGTTGATAGACAACGTCTTGAAAGCCATCGCCATTCAGGTCGACCACGCGCGTCGCAGTTCGTTCACCCTGTTCATCGCGAATCGCATGGCCGTCGAGCAACGCCCGATTCAGACGCTCGGCGCATTCTCCAAACGTCAAAAACTTGACCCGCCGTCCGTAGGTTTGCTCGGCATGGTCGATCAATTCAATGACCTGCTCCGGCCGGATCCAATTGTGCGGGTGGAACACCAGGTTGAAGGTGCCTTGTTTTCTCACCACGGCATCGAGCGCATATTTCCAGTCCCGCACTGTGTCGGGATTATTTGCGCGCTGTACATGCTGCGCCGACCAATCGCTGGGAACCGCACAAGGAAACTCCCAACACGTGCCTCCGATGATGTACGGGTAGGGATAGTCTTCGATCGTGTTTACAAACGATGCGAACGGGAGGTAGCGACGAAATCGCTCTTCGCCTTGCGGGTTGAACACCACCTCGCGTGGCAGATCGCTGTCTTTCGCCGTGATGATGTTGAAGACGGACGAATCGATCTGCAGGAAGCGACCTGCGGGCGTTTTCGCATCAAAGGCGTGTCGCCAAAAACGTGGACTGGGTGTGTTCAGCGAATCGCAACACGGCATGCGAAAGGCAACCGGATGATTGCCGGCAATCTGGAACATCTGATCGACACAACGATCGTAGGTGCCTTTGGCGGCGGCGAAGTCCCCGTTCTGTAGACACGGGCACGGATGGTCGGCGGTATGAATCTCGATCGTCAGGCCTTCCTTCAGCCACGCTTGAACCTGGGTGTCGTTCGGATCGACCGCGCAGGTCATGATGCTCACCGGCGCACGGCCGTCGATTTTCTTGAGTCGCTCCAGGATCGGACGCAGATAGCGTTCGTAGACAGCCGGATCGCGCATGTCGTCGATGCCCAACGTCACGACGCACTCCACGCCCGGTTCATCCACCCATTGCGGCGTGGTCAGCTTGGGAAACTCGCGATGCACATAGTAGGGATCGATCGGCTCACGCAAATAGGCCCATCGTTCCCAATCATCGCCATTCGCAAGGGCAGCAAGGAAGCAGCTCAAGAATGCGAAGCTTGCAAACCACTTACGCATCACCACACCTCATTTCCTATCGACACTTCCTATCAACACTTCTGATCGATTGCCGTCCTCGGAAACGAACTCGACCATAAACGACGCCTTGAACGATGATATGGTGCGATCCTGGGCTCGAGCAAGCGAGCCTGATTCCGTCATCGCCGAAACCGCCGGCCACGCCTTCAAGACCGTTGTTTTCCCGGTGGAAACAACGCCGATTTTGTGGTTTCGGTCAAGAATGATGCCGATTCGTTACAGCAACGCGGCAAGGGGATCTGCGTGCCGTAACGATACGGGACGTCGCTGTGCGTCATAGAGCACGAGGCCTGGATCAACGCCGAGCAGATGGTAGATGGTCGCGGCCAATGCTTCCGGGCTGACCGCATCGCGGGCCGGAAAGGCGGCCGTTCGATCGGAGGCCCCGTAAACGAATCCGCCAGGCAGTCCGGCACCGAACAACATCACGGAATTGCAAGCCGCCCAATGATCACGCCCGGCGGCGTTATTGATTTTCGGCGTGCGGCCGAACTCGCCAAGACAAACGACAAGCGTCTCGTCGAGCAGGCCGCGGGATTGCAAATCATCGAGCAGCGCCGAACAGCCACGATCAAAGTTCGGCAGCAACTTGGTTTTCAAATCCACAAAGTTGTTCTTGTGGGTATCCCAATACGCGTCATCGCGTTCCCAATTCACGGTGACGAGCGACACGCCGGCTTCGACTAGACGTCGCGCGAGCAGGCAACCTTGTCCGAATGGCGTCGCACCAAATCGGGCTCGGGTCGCAGCGTCCTCTTTCTCGAGCTCGAACGCCACGCGCGCTTCGGGAGAAGCCAGCAGTCGTACGGCCTGAGACTGTTGCTCGTTCAAGCGTCGCACACTGGCAATCTCTTCCAATCGCCTCACCTGCTGTTGATAGGCGCGAGCCAGTTCCTGACGCGATTGCAATCGTTCGGGCGACTCTTGAGCCACCACCGGGCGAAAGTCGGGTTGATTCGGGTGCTGCGAAATGAACAACGGATCGTAGCTGCCGCCGATCATTCCGGCGAAGAAACCCGGAAAGATGTGATTGTTAGCCGACACCTGATTGGCGGGTGCATTCAAACTCACCGCAGCCGGCAAACCTGTCTGCACGGCATTGGTCGCGGTCGTTGGAGGACGCCCCGAACGGAACCCATTTTGCTGCGCGTAATTCATCACCGCGCCAAAGCAGGGAAAATCGTCAGAGGCGTTCTGCGGGTTGGTGTTGGGTCGCTTATGGCGAATCCCCGCAAGCATGTAATGCATCGCCACCGTGTGCGTATTGTCTTCGTGGGTGACGGAGCGGATCAGCGCATAGCGGTCGGAACGCGCGGCCAGCATCGGGAGGTGCTCGCCGATGAACAAGCCAGGAGTCTTGGTCGCGATGGGCTGGAATTCGCCTCTTACCTCCGAGGGCGCGTCGGGTTTGAGGTCCCAGGTATCTTGATGGGCCGGGGCGCCGAAGAGGAATAGCAGAATGCAGGACTTCGCACGACCGAAGCTTCCGCTTCCGATCCCGGAACGAGCGTTTGCCGGCAAACGGCTGACAGGCCGTGGCGACTCGCCGCCGACCGAAGGCCTGGCAAGCAACTGCGGCAGGGAGAGTCCGAGCGCGCTGAGCCCGCCCACGCGCAGCCACTCGCGCCGCGTCGTCCAATCGCAAGTCCG
>JBJOLO010000712.1:0-6251 GCA_046045565.1 Planctomycetota bacterium
CGAGTCGAAATTGCTGCTGAACCAGGCGGAACAGAAGATCTTCGGAATCCTCGACAACCGCGGAGCTCAAAGCATCAATGCCATCCGCGACGTGCTACACGCCGCGATGGATCGGATGGAAGCAAGGATGCGTGGCGAGCACACCACCGGGGGAGTCGATACGGGCTTCGTCGATTTGGATGGATTGCTCGGCGGCCTCCACAACTCCGAACTGATCATCCTCGCGGCGAGGCCAAGTATGGGAAAAACGGCGTTCGCGATGAACATCGCGGAATACGCTGCCGTGACCCTGCGGAGTCCTACGCTGTTCGTCAGCTTAGAAATGTCGGCCATTGAATTGGCCGACCGTTTGTTGTGCAGTTCCGCCCGAGTCAACGGCCACAAGCTGCGCAATGGAACGCTCTCGGCGGAGGAACGCAAGCAACTGGTACGTGTCGCGGCGGAGATCAGCGAAGCGCCGCTGTTCGTGGATGACGCACCCAGTCGCATGGTAACGGAAATTGCAGCGGCCGCCCGACGCATCCGCCGACGCGAAAACGGACTCGGCTTGATCGTCATTGACTACCTGCAGCTCATCGAACCCGATAACCCCAAGGATCCCCGACAAGAACAGGTTGCACGCATCGCCCGCCGCTTGAAAGGCTTGGCTCGCGAACTGCAAGTGCCCGTTCTGTGCCTCGCCCAGCTCAATCGCCAGGCAGAAGACTCGAAAGATCACGTCCCGCGACTCAGCCATCTGCGGGAATCGGGAGCCATCGAACAGGACGCGGACGTGGTGATGTTCGTCCACCGGGAGGAGTATTATCGCCGGGGTGACGAGCGTGACGAAGTGGCGGGGCAGGCGGAAATCCATATCGCCAAGCAACGAAACGGCCCCGTCGGCCAAGTCGACCTCATTTGGCTCAAGGAATTCACCCGCTTCGACAACAAGGCCGCCGAGCGAAACTCGGAATTCGACGATTTCAACGATCCAAATGGTGGCGCACCGATCGAACGTTTTATGTAGAATCGCGACGTGCTGATCGGGGCAAGTGAGATCGGGCCAAGTGAAATCGCGGCCAAGATCGATGGCATGACTTCCAGCAGGGAGGCTGGTGATGTCGCTGCTTTTGCGGATCGTCTTTCAATCGTGTTGTCGCAACACGCATCACAAACTGGCGATCGATTCGCTGCGTCACCTCCGGCAGGAAAGCCGCGATTTGTGGCGCAATCTTTTTCTGAAGCATTACGAATCGTATCTGCTCGGTTCCAAAGTGCCCGACGACCAGTTTAAGGATTTCAAAAACCACGTTCTTCACGTGCGAGAAAACTATTGGGGCGGTGCATGTAATGCCGCCCTGATGTGGTACGAGCGAACCGTGCTCGCATTGCGCCAACAGCAATGGGGCGATGCCGTCTTCGCCGCGGGAGTGCTCAGCCATTACTTTTCCGATCCCCACATGCCGCTGCATACCGGACAGTCGGAGGAGGAGGGCGGAGTCCCTCGCCCCGCCGAGTGGAGCATCGCCTGCACATACAACGACCTGATGCAGTTGCTGGAAACCACCGGAGGCGGGTACCCCGAGGTCGCGGTTCCCGATCGGCCGGACTGGCTCCAGGCGATGATTCGCCGCGGTGCTGATTTTGCCAATCGCCACTATCAGGCGGTGATCGACCACTACGATGTGGCCAAAGGCGTGAAGCAACCCCGCGCCGGCCTCGACGCCGACCTGCAGCAACGCATCGCCAGCTGCCTGGGACTCGCCGTGATCGGGTTTGCCCGTGTGCTCGATCGCGCGTTCGACGATGCCAAGGTCTCCCCGCCCGCCGTCGAACTCACGTTGGAAACATTTCTTGCCGTGATCAAGATTCCCATCCGCAGCGTGCTCAAGCAGATGGAAAATGATCGGGAACGTCAACAAGTCGAAAAAATCTATCGGGAACTCGTGCAAAACGGAAAAGTGGTGGAGAACCTTCCCGAAGACGAGCGGATGGTGCGTCAGCTCCATGCCCGCCAAGTGTTGAAGATTCCCCCCGCAGAACTCAACACGCAAAAGCCTCGTTCGACCGGTTCGCTATACGGCACGATCGGATCCATCTCGTCGCTGCCGAGTCTGACGACAACATCAGGACCGTTTGCAAGCGGCTTAGCCGATCTGCCGCCCCATAAGCGATGGCCCCGACTCGCTCAAGCAACCACGAAGACAACATCCAAGAAGAGCGACTTGCCAAAGAGCGGCATTCGTAAGAGCGTGTCATCAACAAGCTCGTCTACCTTGAGTAAGTCTTCCGACCGCAGCAAGACAACTCCACCGGTCGATGTGCCATACGAGGCGATCTCGTCATCGAAGCGACACTTGAATTCGCTCCCGCCGCGACCAACACCCCGTCCTGTTTCCACATCCCGCTCGCTGCCCTCATCTCCTATCGAAACCGAGGAAACGGCACGCAGACCGCTTGAAGACCCAACGCCTGTTCCGAACTCCACAGCCCCCGCGCCCAAGCCTGCTGACCAGCCGAACCCGCGTCGCGAGGCCATTCAAAGCGAGGCCGATGCCGTCGACATGGAACGATCGGTTGAATCCCCGAAAAGTTCCTCGACGAAAAGTGCGGCGGCCGCGCCGAATGCGGGATCGACCAAACGAAGTTGGATGCCGTCTGGTTGGAAACTGCCGGGCTGGCAAGCGATGTTACCCTCCTGGAAAAAGAAGTCACCAACGATTGGCCACGCGGATTCCGGCGAGGCTGTTTCCAAGTTGACCGATGCCGGTACCGTCGCGCAAGAGACGCAGCGAAACGCGCCCCATCCTACCGAGACCAGGAGCGGTGCCAAGCCTGTCGCGAACGCGAAGAACGGGGACTGGAAATTCTACCTGGACGAGGACAGCCCGATCGTCGATGCGCCCTCGATCGGCCCCAAAATGGCCCGACGCCTGGAGGCTCTCCACGTGAATACTGTCGCGGACTTCCTGGCGTTATCTCCGGAGGAAGCATCAGCCAAGCTGGGCAACAAAGCCCTCACGGCGGAAACGATCCGCAAGTGGCAAGCCCAGACGCGACTCGCCTGCCGGACCCCGGGATTGCGAGGCCATGACGCGCAAATCCTCGTCGCGTGCGGAGTGACCGAACCGGAGGAACTCGCGAGCATGAACACGCAGGAACTGATGGACGTCCTCACGCCGTTCATGGAGTCGCCCGAAGCAGAACGAATTCTCCGTGGTGCTTCACGTCCCGACCACGCCGAAGTCGCGGGCTGGATCGACGCGGCGCAGCACGCGAGACCGCTCAAGGCAGCGTGACACGGAACGTGCCGCTGACTTTCCGCTACCTGCTTTCGCACCTGCCCTGCTCCGTCTCGCGCGGCAATCAGGCTGCCTCCTAGCTGCGATCGATCTCGTTCGTCTCGTAGGCTTTCGCCTCCGCCCGCTCGCAGCAGTCACAGGAGTTCGCAATCCCTGGCGTGGATTGCTATACTCGCGCATAAATCGGAGGGGACTCATGACAATCGATCAATTTGCTGACGCCAAAACCAGCTACGACCGTGATGGATTTGTGGTGATCCGTCAGTTCCTTGACCCCGCTTCGCTCGCGGTGCTGCAAGGTGAACTCGACCGGTACATTCGTGAAGTCGTTCCGACACTGCCTGAAACGGCGGCGTTTTACCAGGATCGTGCAAAACCGGAAACCCTCAAGCAGATGCAGCACATGCATGAGGATCCGTTCTTTCGCGACTACGTTCATCATCCGCAATGGAGGCAACTCGCTGAAACCCTGATTGGCGAACCGACCAACTGCGATTCGCCCGAATGGTTCAACAAGCCGCCCGGAACCAACCATCCCACGCCCGCGCATCAGGACAATTATTATTTCTGCCTCGAGCCGCCCAACGTCGTGACGATCTGGCTGGCATTGGATCGCGTCGATGATGAGAACGGCTGCCTGCGTTACCAGCCGGGTTCACACGGCAAAGGAATCCGCCGGCATGCTCGCAGCAATGTCCTGGGATTTTCGCAAGCCATCGCAGATTACTCGGACGCCGATCGGCAACAGGAGTTTGCCGTGCATCTCGAACCGGGCGACGCGGTAGCGCACCACGGCAACACGATCCACCGGGCCGATTCGAATCAGTCGATCGACCGGCATCGCCGGGCGTTCGCGATGGTATTTCAAGGCATCTCCTGCAAACGCGACCCGCAGGCTTTCCAGCGTTATCAGCAAGCCCTGCAGCGTCAACACGAAATGCTCGGCCTGCAAACGGCCCACGATCCGGCGAGCTAGACCCACAAAAACGAGCTCGTTGTTCGTGTTTCCTCGCAGTTCACGGTAGACTGGGAACCGTGTCGCCGTGGGTACAAATTCGTCTCGATCTTTCAACCAATCATCATGCCTCGAGTTGCACGCAACACTGTTGCCGGGCGAACCTCGCCTTGGACACCAATCGGCAGTGCACTGATCACCGCGATGGCACTGCTGAGTTTTGCAGCGTCTTCGCGCGCCCAATCTCAAGTCGCGTTCAAGCCGGATCAAGCGGCCAACACGGCGGGCGCTCCAGCTCGACAAGTGATTTCCGATGTCGATCTGCCTCCGTTGTCGAAAAACGGGCTGTGGTTCGCATCCATTATGGGCAAGAACCAGAATCTTATCCGCATCTGGGATACGCGCACGGAACGCGTTGCGCAACGCATTCGCATCCCCAACACCACCGTTACGGCGATCGCATTCTCGCCCGACAGCCGACGGCTCGCTGCGATTGGCGATATGGGACTGGCTATCTTCGATGTCGAGAGCGGTGAAAAATTGCAACAGTTCGCCGAGCATCATTCCGCAACCGGTGAAATGATTTTTGCTCCGGACGGAAAATCCGTTTTTGTTTCGACCATCGACAGTGTGCGACAAGTTGACTTTCAAACGGGTAAAGTCCGTTCATCGATCCCTTATCCCTCCACTCCAGACGGCATTCAGCAACTTTGCTTGTTGTCACTCAGCGCCGCCGGCGACCTGTTGGCCAGCACAACCGATTCAGGAATCCATGTTTATCGCGTCGCCGACGGCACGCAGGTTCGGCATATCGCCTTCGGAGATCCTAAACCGTCCTATTACAGCGTGCTGATCTCGCCGACGGGCCTGCTGATTGCCACGATGTCCGTGGACAGTTCGATTTCACTTTGGGAGGTGAACTCGGGGCACGAAGTAGCCCAGATCCGAAGCGACTTCACGGTACCGAACAGCATCGGATTTTCGCCTGACTCCCGATTCCTGGCAGCTTCCACTGCGGATTCGGTTGTTGTTTTCGATGCACTGAATGGCGAGCCCCGGATCGAGTACAGTCTGGACAACGACGAGGGAGATGATTTTGTTGCCGAGCGAGTCGGCTTCAGTTCCGACAGCCGGCAACTCGTCGCGCTCATTCGCGATCCGGAACGCACGGTGCCCCGCAGACAGAGCTGGGACGTGTCGGCGTTGTTTCCCGCGACGAAGGCTGGGGCGAGCCCGACGTCCGCCGACGATGCGTTCACCGCTCAGGATTTTGCCCAATGCTGGGACTCACTGGGCTCGCGCGACGCGCGTCTTGCCATGCAAGCGATGCGCAAGTTGGTCGATCATCCGCAGGTCGCAACGTCGATGCTTGAGCGGCAGCTTCGTGAAGCGGAAACAACGGTCCCTTCTCAAGACGACCTGGAACTCGAGGCCAGCCTCCGGAAGCTCGACCATGAATCGTTTGCTGTGCGCGAGCGCGCAGCACAACTGCTGCGGTCGGCGGGGCGATTTGCCGAACCGCTGCTCAATCGGGCGCTGCAAAACCGTCCTACCTACGAAGTCAAACAGCGAATTGATCGTTTACTGGAGGAACTTTCGGACGCTCGTCGCGCAAAGTCGTATCAACGCGTACGCGCAGTCAACGCCTTGGAACTCATCGACTCCGAGGAGTCGCACCGCACCGTCCGCTGGGCGGCAGAGTCGACTGATCAGCCCGAAGTTCAAGCCGAAGCCAACTCGGCCGCAGCACGGATGGCTCGCAAACACACTCCGAAGCCCTGATCCCCTATGGAACCTTCCGCCTACTCGGATTCCGGCAGTTGGCCGGCTGACCTGATCACGCCCCGTCGCGCCATCACGGGCATGTCGGCAATGCTACTGCCGCTACGCGACGATGGGTCCATCGATTGGGCCGGATGGGAACAGCACTTGGTTCGTACGCAGGAAGCCGGCCTGATCCCTGCTGTGAATATGGACACCGGCTTCGCGGCCCTGATCACGCCGGCTCAGCGCCG
>JBJOLO010000714.1:0-4313 GCA_046045565.1 Planctomycetota bacterium
GCGACCAGCAGCACCATCGAATGATAAAACGCATCCTCCCACGACTGGGCGTGAAAGATTCTCGCGCCCACAAAAACACACACCGCCGCGAGCAGCACTCCGATTACATAGGGTTGCTGCCACGACTCCACGAATTGCTGCGTCGGCGTTTTCTGGGCCTGGGCTTCACGCACCATATGCACGATGCGTTCAATTGTCGTGTCGGCGACCGCTCGTGTCATTTCCACCACGACGACGCCCGACCCGTTAAGCGTCCCGGCGAAAACGGTTGTCCCCACCACTTTGTGAATCGAATCGCTTTCGCCCGTGAGCGTGGATTCATCGGCCCAGGTCTCCCCGTCCACTACCAACCCGTCGACAGGGAAACGCTCGCCCGGGCGCACCCGCACCCGCTGCCCGATCACCAACGTTTCTACGGGGACACGCCGATCGTCCTCGGCAACATCCGAAATCAACAGTGCCTCTTGCGGTCGCAGTCGTACCAACGCCTCCAGCGAACGATGCGTCCGGTAAATCGCGAACGCCTCCAGCGTGCCACTCAGCGAGAACAAGAAGAGAAGCACCACCCCTTCGAGCGAATCCCCGATTATCGCCGCGCCCACTGCTGCCAGAATCATCAACAGATCGACATTCAATTGCATGCGGCGCAATGCCGCAACCGCATTGATGGTCGGGCCACCGCCACCGGCCAAGTAGGCGACGGTTAAACAGACGAGCGTCAACCACGGCGGCAGATCGGCTTTGCGAGCCACATACCCCAGCACGCCGAAAAGGGCACAGATCCCCGTGACCACCGCAATCGTGATCGGCGGCTGTGCCGGCTGAAAGGGAGGATCGGCTGAACGATCGGGAACGCTCGAAGCAGGACGGTTTTCAACCATGCCTTACTATATCATGCCGACGACAACTCGCGAGGACGCGAGCCATTCGCCACTCAGCCCGCGGAAGCAAGACGCTCGCCACACACGTCCACAGCAAGCCCGTTTCCCACCGGTACGCGAGCCTGGTCGCCGATGACTTCGATTGGTGTGTGCAGGATCGATTCGTCCAGAAATTGCGGACCGTTCAGTGCGGCAGGCAACTTCAGCCCGTATGCACCAAACAGGAGTAGACTCGCAGCAAAAGCGAGATCAGGATCGGTCAGCCCGCTCGCCATGAAAAGCAACCCTTCTTGTTCCATGTATTCGAGCATGGCACGCGATTCATGGAGGCCACCGCAACGTGAGACCTTCATTGCCACGCCGTCCAACAAACCCAAGCGATGAAATTCCTGAAGATCGACCCTCGAAATCACCCCTTCGTCCATGACGATCGGCAACGCTCCCAACCGTCTCAATTGCTGATAGTCCGACAACCGATTGGCGGGCAAGGGCTGTTCCAAGGCGAAGATGCCCAGCGCAGCGAACTTTTTCGACAGCGCGGTTGCGGTTGCCAAGTCATAACCGCCATTGGCATCCACCCAAATTCGGGCGTCCGGCGCTTGTTTGCGGAGCGCCACGCAAATCGCTTCGTCCCGTTTCGCATCTTGCCCGACTTTCACGTTGAAGTGGCAATAACCTCGGCGCGTTGCCTCCGCGACCTCAGACTCGAGTTCGCCCTCGCTTCCGACATCCAAGGTCCAACTGAGTGTCACGGCGGATTGAAACGATCGTCCCCATCGCTGGTGCGCCGGCTGTTTTGTTACTTTGCCGACCAGATCAAAGAGTGCTAAATCGAGCCCCGCTTTGCAGATGGGCTGGCCAATCGTGAAGCCCGGCGCGATCTCGCGTTCCATGATTCGGCCGATCGCCTCGCGATCCACCGCATCGACGCCCAGCAACGCGGGACGCAAATACAAGTCGATCGTCGACCGCACTGTTTCCAGCGTCTCGTAGCTCCATCTCCTCGATGGCACGCACTGGCCCCAGCCCGTCTCGCCGCCGGCTGTTTTCACGCGAACCAGTACGGTATCACGAGTCGCCCTCGATGACGGCTGCGACTTCAAGAAACGAAACCTTCGCGATATCGGATATCGCACGATGAACGTATCAATGGCCTCAATCTCCGTCGATCGCATAGTCAAACTCCTTCCAGTGAATGTGGTCGTCTGACTCGCCGCTGCATCACTTCCCACGATGCCTTGGCTGCCGGTTTCGGTGCAACGACTCCGGCATCGACACCGGAATGAACTCTGGAATGATTCCGCGGTTGAAATGACCTGAGCGTGCGTTTTCGCACTGTTGCTTCCTGCAAAACGCCTTGTTAGGATTCGCTCATCGAAAACTCAACGACGTGTTGCAACGAACCGACGTGATCATTGGATGGCGGACCCAATGCGATGTCAAATGATGATTCTACGACTCAAGCATCGAGCGAAACCGCGAGGGCTCGTCGGAGCTTTCTATCGAGTGCCGCGACGGTAACGATGGCCGGCGGATTGGCCGCAAGCTACGGCACGCTCGGTGCCCTGGCAGCCCGCATGCTCTACCCCGCAGGGCCATCGACGAGCGAATGGGTATTCGTTACGGATGTGGCAAGCGTGCGTAAGGGTGACTCCTGGGTTTTCGAAACGCCGATTGGCGCCAAGATTGTTGTGGCTCGCCAGGAGGATCGCGGAGACGCCTCGGATTTCGTCGCATTCTCCAGCATCTGTCCGCACCTCGGTTGCCAAGTCAACTGGGAACTGCAGAATGATCGATTCTTTTGCCCATGCCACAACGGTGTCTTCGATCGGGATGGCAACGCGACAGGCGGCCCCCCTGCTGCTGCAGGACAACGCTTGCCGCGTTACCCGCTGAAAATCGAAAACGGCCTGTTGTTTATCGAAGTGCAACTCGAGTCGGCCGTCGTGCGGCAAACCGCAGTGAACAACGCACCGACGGATGCGATCGACCTGATCGCGCGGGCCGACTCGCCGTGCGCCGGCGGGAACTCGCTGATGGCTCGCTCTGTAGGGCCGAACAGGAAGGAGGCCGGATTGTCATGAGCGGCCTATCGCGTTGGATGCACGAACGTTTGCCGATCGACGGCGAACAACTTCGGGAACTGACCAATGAACCGGTCCCCAACCATTTGAAGCGTTGGTGGTTCTGCCTGGGTGGTACGCCAGCCTACCTCTTTGTGGTGCAGATTTTTACCGGCATCATGCTTGCCTTTTACTACCAGTCCGCCACGGGCAGTGCGTATGAGTCGGTCGAGTACATAACCCACAAGGTTTCGTTTGGCTGGTACTTTCGCAGCTTGCATAAGTGGGCGGCCACCTTCATGGTCGCTGCGGTAATTCTGCATCAAATCCGCGTTTACTTCACGGGCGCCTATCGCAAGCCGCGAGAACTCAATTGGATAGTCGGTATGTGCCTGCTGCTCTGCACGCTGTTGGTCGGGTTTACCGGCTACAGTTTGGTTTTTGAGCAGTTGAGCTATTGGGGGGCGACCGTTGGATCGAACATCTGCGACACGGTTCCTCTGATCGGTGGATTCTTCAAACGGATGTTGCTCGCGGGCGAATCCTACAACCCTCGGACACTGTCTCGCTTCTACATCCTTCATGCAGCCGTACTGCCCGTCACCATGATCTTATTGGTGGCGATACACATCGCCATGATTCGTTTGCACGGCATTACCGAACTCGAAAAACCGGATGCCAAGTCCAAGGAACCTACGCATTTTGATTTTTTCCCCGACCATCTGCTCACCGAAATCATTGCCGGATTGGTACTCATGCTCTTGCTGAGCGCACTAGCAACGATCTTCCCGGCTGAAATGGGCCCCAAAGCCGATCCGTTATCCACGCCGGAAATCATCAAGCCCGAATGGTTCTTTTACGTCACCTTTCGCTGGCTGAAACTTTTTTCCGGCACCTTTGCCGTGCTGAGCATGGGCCTGATTGTGGGCGCTATGTTTGTCTGGCCCTGGATCGACCGTGGTCTGCGTCGGATCACGAAAATCGAGGAAGTGAGCGTCTACATCGGCATCGTGGCGACGCTGCTGATTATCGGACTGACCATCTGGGAAGCGGCCGTGGCGCATTGATAGGGCGATGCACGAAATCATCGATGAGCGCAAGGGGTGAGGATCGATCATGACACTACAAACCAAACAATTTGTCATCGCTGTCTTGGCGGCCGCCTTCCTGGCATCGCTGCTGTTCGTGCAATCGATGGAGGTGTCGCGCAGGCGTGCTGAATCGAACCCTGACCTGCGGCACGTTTCGATCCCCGCGAACTCGACGCGTTGCGTCGAATGCCACGACAAATCCACGCCGGGAATCATTGACCACTGGAAAGGCAGCACGCATGCCGCGAAAGGGGTCGGCTGCGTTGAGTGCCACAAAG
>JBJOLO010000716.1:0-3670 GCA_046045565.1 Planctomycetota bacterium
AGCGACTACAAAAGTCGCGAGACAATCCGACCAAGGACGATGTCAGCAAAGCGCTCGAACAACTTCAGGAAGCACGTCGAGCACTCGAGGCAGCACGCTAGTTGCAGCATGCTCACGGCGGATTGCCCCCCGTGGCTTGCGGAGCAACTCGCTACGAGCAACTCAACCACAAGATCCTAGACACGAACTGCCGTGCACCCTGCGACCATCTCCTCACAAATAAACCTGCGGGCGCATAACGACGTTGGCGATCGGTCGTTTGCCACGGATCGCTACTCGGCTGATGATCTGGCAGGGGCTGGTGAACCTGTCGGTATTTCCAGCAACCAAAGATCGCCGAACCGATCGTAGCGGGCATCGTCGGTGGGAAAACGATCGGTGAATTCTTCGAGGATCTCGCGAGCCAGACGAGATTGATGCGTTCGCACAATCACCCAAACACGGTCGTCCGGTTGCACGGGATTCACGCGTCGACCGGATCGTTTACCGTCTCCAAGGCTTGCTGCATCAGGTTGCGACGCTCGCCACGCGGGCAGCACATCGAGTCTTCGGGCGCCGTGCGTTGGGAGCGGGTAGATCTCGCGACGGACGCCGGGTAAGCGATAGATGCCAAGCAAGGGGAATCGCAGGTATTCCACGAACTGCTCGGAGGGCTGCGACCGCAGGCGAAAATCTTCCACCAGGTTCGCGCACAGAAAAACGGGGTGCGGTTCACCTGCTTCGCGTCGGGAAATCTCGGCCAGCAACGCGGGCCAGTTTTCATTGCGATCCGCCACGATCCTTCCATCGCTCTGCCATTGCGCGAGCATGCCCGACATGGCGATGCTGGCCAGCACCAGCCCCGCGCCACAACTCCATCGCACCGATCGCGATGCAAACAGATCGACGCCCCAGGCGGCCGTGCATGCCGAGGCAATGATGCTCGATGACACGTAGCGGACATGGCACAAATTCACGACCTCCCATCGTGCGAGCAACCACACGATTTGCATGGGCACGAGTAGCATCAAGGCGCACGCCAGCGGAGCTCGGAGCGACTCGGGGATCAACGGACGGACCGATGGAGAACCCAACGACGTTGGCCTACGAGCGTCAAGGGCGACCGTCGACGATGCACCTGAACCCAGCAGCCGATACAGCGTTGCGAACAGTCCCGGTACAGCCAAGCCGATGGTCGGCGTCATACGAAGCAGATCACCTATCGACGCGGGATCCGTCATCGCTTTCCATTGTTCGCGGCGCGCGAAGATTTCGCGCACGTGCGGCCAAGCCAGACCGCACGCCAAGGCTGCGACCAACACGGCGACGATCGCAGAAACTTTTTCCGGCATGCCGCGATTGCGCGACCGTATGATCGCGATCGTGCCGAGTACCGCTTGAATTGCAGTGACCAGCAGGGTCGTGTAGTGGATGTAGAACAGCAACACCGAGACCGACACCCAGCGTCCCGCCGCGGACTTTCGTTTGTCCGCGTGCCATCCAAATCCGTCGGACCAAGCGTCGAATTGCAGCAAGCTCAGGCATTGCACCCATGCATAGGGCCGAGCCTCCTGTGCATAGAAAATCGCCGCCGTATCCACCGCGATCAGTGCCGACGCGATGCAACCACTTTCCAGGGAGCCGCCGTGTCGAATTACGACGCGCGCAGCCAGCCAGACCGCCAGCGCGCCAGCTACCATCGAGCTCAAACGCAGCGCGGCCTCCGAGTGCCCGCAGACTTGTGTGGCCAGCCAGACACACCAGAAGTAGAAGGGACCCTGATTTCCCATCCGAGCTCGCGGCGCGACATCTTCGAATGCGCCCGACACCACCCACGACGTGTGCAGTTCGTCGATCCAGAGCGGTTCGGCAATCTGCCAAACGCGTAACAGGATCGCGATCAGCACCACCGCCAGGAGGCACCTGGAAATCCAACGGGCATTGCCGGTTGCGATGACAGTTTCCGGATCCATGCAGCGGCCTCGTCCGCGTCTCATCCGCATCCCCTTCGCGGCGTACGCCGGTACAGGATGCGATCAGCCCCAAGGCTTGATCATGGCATGCGATGGATGACCGCAACAGCTAGTCGTTGCTGGAAACCAACATTTCCTCGGCGAGCGACTCGATATGCCGAGCCGTAATCAACGGCAGTTCTTCGGCGTAACCAAGCAACAGGGCCAGATCGCCCAGCCGATTGATACGACGCGGCGTGCCCTGTGACAAATGATAGATGGCCTCCAGCGCCGCATCGTCGAAAATCGGTTGGACCGCCCCCGCGACCGACAGGCGATGCTGGATATAGCTGATCGTTTCCTCAATGTTAAAGCGGTGAAGCAGGCACTTGGCATCGAGTCGCTCTTCGAGTTCCGGCAGTCGGCGGAGGGCCGGAAGCAGCGACGGCTGTCCGACCAACAGCACGGTCATCGCCGGCACGGCCTGATGCTCGAAATTCATCAGCAAACGAATCGTCTCCAAGTTGGACGACTCGCGCAGCAAATGGGCTTCCTCGAAAACCAGGACGAGATGCTTTCCTTCCCGGCCCATTTCAGCCAGGTAGCTTTGCAGACGACGCAAGTATCGATCGGTCGGGGTTCCCAGCGGCTGGATGCCGGTGAGTTCCTCGGTAATGTACGCGACGAGTTCCGACGGCGCGAGTTGCGGGAAGAGCAACTGCACAAACGGGAATTCGGTGGCGGGTAGCTGGCGAGCCAGCGAGCGAATCAGCAGCGTTTTGCCGAGTCCCGGGGCGCCCACAAGCAAGGCACCGCTGCGTCGATTTTCAATCGCATAGCGGAGTTTCAGCAGCGCACCCTGGTGGCCTTCACTGGGATAATACAGCCGCTGGTCGGCAGCGTCTTCAAACGGCCTCGTTGAAAGCTGCCAGTAAGATTCGTACATCGTGTCACTCACTTTCCTGCGTCGATCGCAGCCCGCACCGGTCAGGCAGCGCGGGCGAAGTTCTCGACAATACCAACCGACTTGACCCCCGCAGCTCGCAGACGCGCGCCGATCGCGTATTCGCTTTCCTCGCCCGTCACACGCAAATCCCGCACAACGATCGCGGCATCGACCGGGCAACGCACTCCCGCTTCAAACATCCGCCGCTCCGAACTGCCAACCGGCCCCATGTCGACCACAATCAGGTCGAAATAATCGGTGAGTTGCTGCACAAAGGTCGTCACACGCGCATCGTCTAATGGCAAGCGATCGACGAGGCTCGGTGCCAAGGGAATCGCGGTGATCCGGTCGGCGATGGAGTAGACCGACACTTCCTCGAGCGGCATTCGGTCGAGGATCACCTCCTGCCATCCGCAGGTGGAATGCAAACCCAGTTGCATGGCAAGTGCGGGCTGATCGAGATCGGCATCGAGAATCGCGGCACGCACTCCGGAAGCGGCAACGGCTCGAGCGATCCCGAGCGCCGTGCTGGTTCTGCCCGCGCTGCGTGCTGCACTGGTGATCGCCAACACATGCAATCCCTCGCGACACGCACTTCGCAAATACGTACCCGCAGCCTGAAACGATTCGCGGGCTTCCCGAGCAAGCTGCTTCGAGAAGGCGGACCAACCGAATTCATCGACCTCCCAGGCCGGCGTGAATTTGGTCGCTCCCATGAGCGGTTCCAACTTCAACGAGCGACGATGCGCATCGCCGGAAGGACGGTCTTCCGAGCCTTGCGGCAGGACGCGAA